>CAKPAZ010000001.1 GCA_934133195.1 uncultured Bacilli bacterium
TAGGACTTAAGAATCCTTATGTTGATTATTTAACTAATTAACATTTATTTTTGTTGCATTTCAAATTACAATTTAGTGAAGAGTAAAAAATAAAAAGATTATACGCATAACTTTTGCAAAATTTCCTATCTTAGTGTATAATAATATGGTCATATAGGTGGTTTTATGAAATGGTCAGTTCAACAATTACAAAAATTAACTAGTAGTCCACTAGTATTTGATGAGCAAATCGATTTTAGTGAACTATCTAAAAATGTTTCAGATATCATCAGCATTAACCCTGCCCATGTAAATGGTGTGGTTACAAGCCTTGGTAATCAAAGATTTAGAGTAAAATATCATGTTGATGTATTAATCATCTTAGAATGCTCTTTAACCTTAGAACCAGTCGATTATCATTTTGTTAAAGACTATGATGAGGTTTTCGCAGTAGATCCTACTGATGATGAATACCCAATTGAAAAGAACACTCTAGATTTAAATTTGGCTGTATGGTCAGACATTATCATTGATAAACCAATCGCTGTATCGAGAGATGATGCTTATGAAATCTTAAAAGAACGAGGCATTGTTCTTAACGAAACCTTTGATGACAATGAAGATTAAAGGAGTGATTAAGCATGGGAGCTATAGCTCAACAACGTCGTGTTTCTAAGACTCGTAAATTAAAACGTCGTACTCACTACAAAATCACTGCACCTGGTATGTCAGTTTGCCCTAACTGTGGCGAATTAAAACTTAACCACCGTGTATGTTCAAATTGTGGTTACTACAATGGTAAAAAAGTTTTAGAAATTAAAGTAAAATCAGAAGAATCTGATAAATAATCTATGAAAACACGCACCGGATGCGTGTTTTTTCATTTTATTACACACATAATGTATTTTTAAGGTGGGTAATAAAAGTAGGTAATAAAATTGAAATAATTACTAATAATATCTAAAAACTAGGTTAAAATCGGAAAAGTTTTCGATATAGAAGTAAAAACTAGGTTAAAATGGGAAAGGCTTTCGGTATAGAAGTAAAAACTATTGAAATCTTAATATTTTTTAATATTTAAAATTAAGTTAAATAATTATATGATATTAGGAACTGATTATGTAGAAAACATTATTACTAGAAAATATAATGAAGTAGATTATATAAGTGTTTAATAACAAATGACAGTCCTGCTAAAGCAATATTAATGGAATTGAAATAGTTAATATAGTAACTTTTTTACTAAATGAAAGTTGGTAAATTAAAAATTGCATATTTTTAATAGTGTCTTAACATAGAAATTGCATATTTTTGATAGTATTTTAACATAGAAATTGCATATTTTTGATAGTATTTTAACATAAGAATTGCATATTTTTAATAGTTATGATATAATACTATTAATGTTAGGAAGTGAAATTATGCGAAGAGAAATGTATGATGACCTACTTAAATGGAAAAATAATCCACAAAAAAAGCCATTAATCATTTATGGTCCTAGACAAGTAGGTAAAACATATCTTATTAATGAATTTGGAAAAAATAATTATGAAAATATATTTTATATTAATTTTGAAATTGATGTAGCCGCAAAAAGTATTTTCGCAGGTAATTTAGATATTAAAACCTTAATATTTAATTTATCTGTATATAATTCAAATATTCCAATTATTGAAAATAAAACCTTAATATTTTTAGATGAGGTTCAAAAATGCCCTCAAGTGTTTACCGCCCTTAAATCATTTGCTGTAGATTCTCATTATGATATTATTGTTAGTGGTTCAATGATGGGAATTGTTATGCATGATGTTTCTTCATTCCCAGTTGGATATGTAGAGAGATTATATTTACGACCAATGTCATTTAAAGAATTTTTATGGGCTAATAACTATACTGATGAAATGATTGATTCATTTAAAGAATACTATATAAATGAAAAACCATTACCTACACTTATTCATAATAAACTTAATGAATTATTTCTTCGTTATATCGTTGTAGGAGGAATGCCAGAAGTAGTTAAAAAGTACATTGATACGTTTAATCTATACTTTGTACTAGAAACTCAAAAACGAATTTTAACTGATTATAAAGATGACATAGTTAAATATTCATCAAAAGCAATGAAAGAAAAAATCAGAGAATGCTTTGAGTCTATTCCTGATCAACTTGCTAAAGACAACAAAAAATTTCAATTTAAAGTGGTAAAACAAGGGGGAACCTCAAGATATTATGCTAACTCCCTATCATGGATTTTAGATGCCGGTATTGGAATTAAAGTAAACAAACTAAAATCAATTGATATTCCCCTTAAAGCATATCGTGATCCTAATGCCTTTAAATTTTATTTCTTTGATACAGGCCTTTTACTTGCCTTTTATAATGAAAATTTAAGTAATGAAATAATTAATGGCAATTTAGGAGTTTTCAAAGGAGGAATCTTTGAAAATGTTATTGCTCAAGTATTAACAAATAATGGATTAGATCTTTATTATTATCAAAAGTCAGATAATCTAGAAATAGACTTTATAACTTACTTAAACAATAAAATAATACCTATTGAAGTAAAATCTAGTAAAAATACTAAAGCTATAAGTATAAAAAATCTAATTGAAAAAGAAAATCTAGATTATGCTATTATTCTTTCAACCAATAATTTAAATAGTGACAATCCAAAAGTAAAATTTTTGCCACTGTATATGTCAATGTTTTTAAATAACAATCACTAAAGAGCTGTTTTAATAAAGGCTCTTTTTTTGTCATATTTTGTCTATATATAATATAAGGAAAGAGACATAGTTGAAATTATTGATAAGAAAATCAAATCTAACTTATATTGCTTTACTTATTTGGTAAAATTTGATAAAATAGAATAAGTATATGGAGGAAAAAATATGATTATAAGAACTTTTAACTTAACATATTTTTTATTATTATTCTTTATTCTAAGTGCTTGTTTTTTAATCACTTGGTTGTTAAGAAATAAAAGTGAAGATGTAAAAAGAAAAGTAATGTATGGACTTTGTTTTTTTAATATTTTCTTATTTTTAATATATAAGATTTATCTTAAGATTGGAAATCAAGAATTACTTGACAAAGGTTATCATTTTAATATATGGTTAGAACTTCCAATTCAACTATGTAATATTAGTCTATTTTTGGTTCCTCTTGGACTTTATAAGAAACATAACTTTCTTTATGCTTATGGTTTTTACATTGCTCCTCTTGGAGCATTGATGGCTCTAACTTTTCCTGAGCCTTTCTTTACTAACTCTAATTTATTTTATTTTCATAATATTGGTTTTTACTTTACCCATGCTAATATTATTATAAATGGCATTTTACTGGTTAGTCTAGGTTTCTTTAAACCAAACTTTAAGAAAGTACCAAGTTTGTTTATTTTTATTATTGCTCTTGCAGTTGCTTCATATTTTGTTAACTTAGGCCTTAGAGCATTATTCCATGTACCCGCAAACTATTTTTTCTCTTATGAGCCAGTTGGTATTTCTATCCTTGAATTATTCTGGAAGATTTTACCAGTTAGATGTATTTATCTATCATTTGGATTAATTATCTTAATTGCTTATGTATCAGTTATGACGATTCCTTTTCAAATGTTTAGAAAGAAAGAACAAATGGAAAGTGAGGTAGTAGAAATCTATGAATAAACTATCACATTATTCCGTTTTATTAAAAGAAAGTATTGAGATGTTAAAGATAAAAGAAGATGGTGCATACCTTGATTGTACTGTCGGTGGAGGTGGCCACTCATCTGAGATTTTAAAAAGACTCACCACCGGTCATCTTTATGGTTTTGACCAAGATGATTTAGCAATCGGAATTGCAAGTGAAAAACTAAACAAGATTAGTAGTAACTTTACAATCTACAAAGATAATTTTGTTAATATTCTTGATCACTTTGAAGAACGATCACTTGATGGTATTATCTATGATCTTGGTGTTTCTAGTTTTCAGTTTGACATTCCTGAACGTGGCTTTAGTTATCGTTTTGATGGTCCACTTGACATGAGAATGGATGAAGAAACGACAATTACCGCAGCTGATATTGTTAACAATTACTCAGAACATGAGTTAATTAATATCTTTTATAAATATGGGGAAGAACCATTTTCTAAAGAGATTGCGAGAAAGATTTGTAAAGTAAGAGCAACTACGCCAATTACTACAACCTTTCAACTTGTAGATATTATCAAGTCATCAGTCCCCGCAAAAGTCTTAAGAAAACCTACTCACCCTGCCAAACAAGTGTTCCAAGCCTTAAGGATTGAAGTCAATCATGAACTTGATTATTTAGAAAAATCACTAGAAGGAGCGCTTAAAGTGCTTAAAAAAGATGGTATTTTAGTTGTGATTACTTTCCATTCATTAGAGGATAGAATCGTTAAGCAACTTTTTAAAAAAATGACAACAATTAATCTTCCTAAAGGCCTTCCTTTTATTCCTGAAGGTTATGAAGTTGATTACCAATTAATAAATTCAAAGGTCATTCTTCCAAGTGAAGAAGAATTAAATGAAAACAATCGTTCCCATAGTGCAAAACTTCGTGGTATTATTCGCATAAAGTAAATTTGAGGTAAAAATTATGTATAAGGTATTAGACATTAAAAATTGGAAAAGATATAAACAGTACAAATGGTTTTCAAGTTTTGTAAATCCTTGTTATGGAATTGATGCGACAATCGATGTAACAGATGTTGTAAACTATTCAAAAGCTACCAAAACCTCATTCTTCATTAACTTTTTATATGTTGTAACTAAAGCAATGAATGAAGTAGAAGAAATGCGACTAAGAGTCGTAAATAATGAAGTTTTACTATATGATGTGATCCATCCAACTTATACGATTGCGATTGATGGCGGTACATTTGAAAATGGTGGCCATGAAATGTCATTTGACTATCCAACATTCTATGAAAGAGCAAGCAAAGAAATTGAATCAAAAAAGCATAAAATGGAAACTGTCGATACCTACAACAGTGATAGTTATGACTGCTTGTATATCACATGTCTTCCTTGGCTTGATTTCACAAGTTTCTCGCATCCAATTCCAAGTGGCAATATTGAGTCATTATCTGTACCAAGAATTTGTTGGAGTAAGTTTACTTTAAAGGATAATTCGTATGTTTTAACCCTCAATATTACGGTATCTCATGCCCTAGTTGATGGGGAACCATTATGTCGATGTTTCAATATTATTCGTGAAAACTGTAAAAACTTTGAAAAATAAAAATTTTATATTTAAAACTATTGCAAAGGTTGGAAACTTTTGGTATAATTTATGTGTTGAAATAAAACAACAAAAAATTTTGGAGGAAAGAAAATGAAAAGAAGAGTAATTTTAACTGTCTTAGCTCTTTTATTAGTATTCAGCTTCGTTTCTTGTAAGAAAGATGAAGATACTAAAAAAGGATATGACTACGACGCTATCCCTGACACAATGGAATCAGCTGATAACAAATATGAAATCGGATTTGTTACAGACATTGGTCAATTAAAAGACAAATCTTTTAACCAAGGAACTTGGGAAGGAATCAAGAGATTTGCAAAAGAAAACAACAAATCATACAAATACTATCAACCAGCTAATGGCGACAGTGCTACTGATGATGATAGATATAACGCTATGAAAATGGCTGCTGACAATGGTGCAAAAATTATTGTTTGCGCAGGTTACATGCAAGCTACAGCTTTACAAAAAGCTGCTGAAGAATTAACAGACGTTAAATTTGTATTTATCGATGGTTGGACTCTTACAGATAAAGATGGAAATCCACTTTCAAATGTTGCTGGAATCGTATTTAAAGAAGAACAATCTGGTTACTTAGCAGGTTATGCTGCAGTAATGGAAGGTTATACTAAACTTGGTTTCTCTGGCGGCGGCGGCGGAACTAACCCTGCTTGTCAAAGATTTGGTTATGGTTTTATCCAAGGTGCAAACGATGCTGCAAAAGCTAAGAACATTAAAGTTTCTATGAAATATAGCTGGCAATATGGTGCAGGCTTTAGTGGAAGTTCTGAACTTAAAACTATGCTTTCTGGTTGGTATTCAACTGGTACAGAAGTAGTATTCTCTTGTGGTGGTTCAATGTGTACAAGTGCATTCTCTGCTGCAGCAGAAAATGGTGGTAAAGTTATCGGTGTTGACGTTGACCAATCTAGTCAATCTGCAACAGTTATCACTTCTGCAACTAAAGGTTTAAGAGAAGGTACAATGGAAGCATTATCTGACTTCTACAATGACAAATGGTCTACAATCGGTGGAACAACAACTTCACTAGGTGCTGATAAAGATGCTGTAAGTCTTCCTACTGACACTTGGTCATTAACTAAGTTTACAGTTGAAGATTACAATGAACTATTTGAAAAAGTTAAAACTGGTAAAGTTGCTATCGATGACGATCCAACTGGTGCTGAAACTAAGACATATTCAAATGTTGAATTAGAATATTTGAAATAAGAATTAGGATATAAGTAAATGGCTACTAACAGTTTAGTAGCCATTTTTTCTAAAAAGGAGAGTATATGGAAGATTATATTATAGAAATGATTAATATAACAAAAGAATTTCCAGGAATTATTGCTAACGACAATGTTACCCTTCAATTAAAAAGAGGAGAAATCCATGCCTTACTTGGTGAAAATGGAGCAGGTAAATCAACTTTAATGAGTGTTTTATTTGGTCTATATCAACCAGAAAAAGGAATAATCAAAAAGAATGGGGAAATCGTTAAGATTAATAATCCTAATGATGCGAATGCTCTTGGTATCGGAATGGTACATCAACACTTTAAATTAATTGATGTCTTTACTGTTCTTGATAATATCATCCTTGGAGCAGAAACAACTAAATTTGGCTTTTTAAAGAAAAAAGAAGCAAGAAAGAAAATCAAACAACTATCACTTGATTATAAATTAGATGTCGACCTAGATCAAAAAATTGAAAATATCAGTGTTGGAATGCAACAACGTGTTGAAATCCTTAAGATGTTATATCGTGATAATGATATTTTAATTTTTGATGAACCTACTGCTGTACTTACTCCACAAGAAATAGATGAATTACTTTTGATTATGAAAGAAATGGCTAAAAGTGGAAAATCAATTCTTTTCATTACTCATAAATTAAACGAAATCAAAGCGGTTGCTGACCGTTGTACCATCCTTCGTAAAGGAAAATACATGGGAACAGTTGATGTTGCAACCACATCCAAAGAAGAACTATCAAGACTTATGGTTGGTCGTGATGTTGACTTAAACATTGAAAAAACCCCATCAAATCCTGGTTGTGAAATCTTAAGTGTAGAAAATTTAACTATGCATTCAAGAATTAAACATAAGAATGTCGTTAGAAATGTTTCATTTAATGTACGTGAAGGTGAAATAGTTTGTGTTGCGGGGATCGAAGGTAATGGTCAAACTGAACTTGTATATGGAATTACTGGTCTTGAAAAAATAAAAGAAGGCAAAATTCATTTTAATGGTCATGACATAACTAAATCTTCAATTAGAAAACGTAATAAACTAGGTCTTGCTCATATTCCTGAAGACCGTCATAAACATGGTTTAATTCTAGACTTTACACTTGAAGATAATATGGTTTTACAACGTTATTTTGAACCACCATTTGAACGCCATGGTTTCTTAGTACGTGATGAAATCACAAGAAATTGTAACGAAATTATTGAACGTTTTGACGTAAGAAGTGGTCAAGGTGCTAAAACCATCACAAGATCTATGAGTGGTGGTAACCAACAAAAAGCCATCATTGGTCGTGAGTTAAGTAGAAATCATGACTTATTGATTGCGGTACAACCAACACGTGGACTAGATGTTGGGGCGATTGAATATATTCACAAACAAATCATCGCAGAAAGAGATGAAGGTAAAGCGGTATTGCTTATTTCCCTTGAACTAGATGAGGTAATGACATTAAGTGACCGTATCCTTGTAATGTATGAAGGTGAAATTGTTGGTGAATTTGATCCAAAACAAATAAGTGTAAATGAACTTGGTCTTTACATGTCTGGTGCTAAACGAATGTTTCCTAAGGAGGAAGAAAAATAATGCTTAAATTATTATTATTTTTTATTCTATTTGCCCTTCTTTCAAAAGGAATCTTGTGTGGCGTTTATTATCTTGTAAACTATTTAAAGGGAAAACAAGATCCTAATAAAAAGAAAATGATTCCTGCTAATTTATCATTAATAATGGGAATAATTGTGATTGCTTATCTTGTATTTTTCCTAGTATTTTGGATTATTGTTAAAAAACTTCACATTGCATCCATTATTTTATTTGGTTTTATTTTATTAGCTTTAATAGTAGCTTATATTATTATCTTAAATAAAACATCAAAACAATATAATAAAGACAATTGGCTAAAAAATCTTTATGGAAAAGAAAAAGTAAAGACAATTCTTTCATCTTTACTATCAATTGCGATTGGTCTTTATATTGGATGTTTAATTTTATTATTGTTTATCGGCAAAAACAAAGGTGGAGCCACGGTTTCATTATCAACTGCCATTGACTCAATCCAATTAATTTTCTTTGGAGCATTAAATAAAGGTCGTGATGCGGCTGGAAACTTAATGTTTGGTTGGAATGGTCGTGAAATTGGTGATATGCTATTTAGAGCTACTCCTTTAATTTTAACCGGTTTATCGGTTGCTGTAGCATTTAAAACTGGATTATTCAATATTGGTGCGCCTGGACAATACTTAGTTGGTACTGCCTCAGCATTAATCATTGCTTTAACCATTCCAGCTAGTGTTCCTGCATTCATCACTTGGATTCTTGCTTTTTTAGGAGCCATTCTCTTTGGTGCTTTATGGGGATCAATATCTGGTTTATTTAAGGCTGTACTTAATGTAAATGAAGTTATAACATGTATTATGACCAACTGGATTGCGGCTAACCTTGTTACTTGGTTATTTGATTCTAATACTGGTCCATTCAAGTTCTTACTTGATCCATCAGGAACCAAGAATAATGCTTATGTTTTCAAGAGTAGTCATAATGGCGTTGCAACCATCAAACTTGGTCTTGATAAAATATTTGCGGGATCTCAAGTTAATGCTGGTATTATCATTGCCATCTTAATCGCAGTTGTTGTTTACATTGTTTTAAATAAAACAACCTTCGGTTATGAACTTAAAGCTTGTGGTGCCAACCGTCATGCTTCTCGCTATGCTGGTATTAAAGAAAAAAGAAGTATCATTTTCTCAATGGCAATAGCTGGTGGACTTGCGGCTGCTGGTGCAGCATTATACTACCTATCAGGTAATACTGAATTTAGATGGGAAACATATCAATCATTACCTGCTACAGGATTTAATGGTATCCCAGTTTCCTTACTTGCGGCTAACAACCCAATCGGTGTTTGCTTATCTGCTATCTTTATGGCATATCTTGATACTGCTGGTCTACAAATTAAATATATGACAACATATAATGAATATATTGCGTCAATCATATCAGCGATAATCGTATACTTTAGTGCATTCTCTTTAGTAATTAAAGATTTAATTACCGGAAATAATCGTGTATTCAAATTCCTAAAAGGTGAAGGCATTTTCACAAAAAACCGTAAGTTAGGATCCGAAAATACAACGGAAACAAAGGAGGTAGAAGGCTAATGGCATTTTTAATTCAATCAACTTTGACATTCGCAATCCCTCTAATGATCGTTGCCCTTGGTGGTGTATTTGCTGAAAGAAGTGGTATTATCAATATCGCTCTTGAAGGTATCATGATATTTGGTGCTTTCATTGGTGTTTATATTGTAAAAGTCTTTATTGATAGTGGGGTAACCCCTGAACTTGGACAAGTAATCCTTCCTGTTATCATCTTAATTGTATGTGCAGCGGGAGCTATCTTTGCTTTATTACTTGCTTTTGCTTCGATTAATCTAAAAGCTGACCAAACAATCGGTGGTACTGCTCTAAACTTACTTGCACCTGCCCTTGTTTTATTCTTAATCTTAATCATCTGTCAACAAAACTCATTGAATATTGAAAGTAGATATTCACCATCTGATTACTTCATGTTAAGTTATAAAACCTTTGGTTTTGAAAGTAGAAGTGCGATGAATACCTTACAACAAATATTCTGTGATAAGATTTATACTACAACTTTCTATGCAATTATAATTTTTGTTGTATTATCAATTGTATTATATAAAACAAAGTTTGGACTTCGCCTTCGTGCATGTGGTGAAAACCCTCAAGCAGCCGCATCTCTTGGTATCAACGTATACAAAATGCGTTATATCGGGGTTGTAATATCAGGTGCCCTTGCTGCTCTTGGTGGCTTCATCTATGCCTTAACAAGTGCAAGCTGTACTTCAACAGGTGAAGTAGCTGGTATGGGATTCTTAGCACTTGCGGTTATGATATTTGGTAACTGGAAACCATTAAATATTGCTCTTGCAGCTTTACTATTTGGTATGTTAAAAGCCATCTCCGTAGGTTATGCAAGTATTGACATTAATGGTGATGGAATATACTTACTAGAAAAACTAAAGATTAGTAAACATATTTACCGTCTAATACCTTATGTAATAACAATCATTGTTCTTGCATTTACATCAAAATCATCAAGAGCCCCTAAAGCTGAGGGTCAACCATACGACCAAGGTAAGAGGTAAAATAAATGGACTGTTAGGAAATCTAACAGTCTTTTATTATTTTCGTAAAATCGACAAATATTTTCGTAAAATTACATTTATTTTCGTAATTTGTTGATTTTTTTCCTAATTTGAGTATAATATAGGTAGGAAAGGATATGATGAATATGCAAGCAAAAGAATTAATCAATTTAATAGATGATATTATTTCTTTAAAAATTGAAACAAAAAACATTGCTTTTAAAGAAACTGATGGTGATGAACCCGAAAATTTGTATGATACTTTTTCTAGTTTTTCCAATACTTCAGGGGGAATAATAATATTTGGAGTAGATGAAAAGAATAATTATGAAGTTTGTGGAATTAGTAATCCTGATATTTTTCAAAAGAAAATAACTGAGCAAGCATTAATGATGGAACCTAAAATAAGACCTACAATTACAATATGTGAATATAAAGGGAAAACCATTGCGGCCTTAGAAATTCCTGAATTAGATGTTTTTAGTAAACCATGTTATTATTCAGGTAAGGGTAAAATGAAAGGATCATATGTACGTGTTGGTGATGCTGATTTACCAATGACTGATTATGAGATTTATAGTTTTGATGCATTTAAATATAAAACAGAGGATGAACTAAGAACTAAAAATAGAATTGATAGAGATATTTTTAATGAAATTGCTATTAATAGTTTTCTTGATAAAATAATAACACTAAAACCTAATTTGGTAAACTTAGATAGAGATACAATCTTAAAAATGAATGGAATTATTGATAAAAATAACTATCCTACTGTTTGTGGAATTATGAATTTTGGTAAATTCCCTCAATTGTTTTCTCCTAATCTTGATATTGTTGCTGTAAGATGTTCAACTGATGAGTATGGTGTAGAAGATGAAAATGGAATTAGATTTTTGGACAACAAAAGATTAGATGGAACTATTAGTGAGATGTTAAAACTTGCAATTTCCTTTGTTGTTGCTAATATTAAAAAGGCAACCAGAATTAATGAATTAGGAGTGCGTGAGGATATTCCCGAATATCCGATTAAAGCAATAAGAGAAATCATTTTAAATGCTTTAATTCATAGAGATTATAGTATTCATACTGAAAATGACCCAATTAGATTAACAATATATGATGATCGTATTGAAGTAACTAATCCTGGAGGTCTTTATGGTAGGCTTACAATAGATGAACTTGGAAAAGTTCATTCTGATATACGAAATCCATTTATTAGTTCTATATTGGAAACTTTAGAAGTGACAGAAAATCGATATTCAGGAATTCCAACAATCTATGCAGAAATGAAAAAAGCCGGTTTAATGGAGCCAAAGTTTGAAAGTACACGAGGAACCTTTAAAGTGACTTTATATAATAAGAAGAAGGAAGATGCTATCAACAATGAATTTGTTTCAAAAATTAAAAATTATTGTAAAACTCCTAGAACCAAAGAATCATTAGCTAAATTTTTTGGTTATGATGAAAAGCATCCAGCCTATTTTATTAATTCTTATATAGTTCCTTTAATTGAACAAGGAGTTTTAGCATATACGATTCCAAATAAACCAAGAAGTAAAAATCAAAGAATTTACGCAGTTGAATGATAAAAAAGAGGATTGAGTTTAACTCAATCCTTTTGTTTTCATCTAAGCAAGAAATGATGCAAGCAAAGATACGATTATACCAAATGCATTGTAAGCAAGGTGTGCCGCAATATTAGGTACAATATTAAATTTATTACGACGATAAGCAAATGATAAGGCAAGACCTGCACCTGCATAGTTAATAAAGTAAATTAACTCAACTGCAATCGTTTCAGCTGATCCTGTACC
Organism: uncultured Bacilli bacterium; assembly: GCA_934133195.1. Classification (GTDB taxonomy): domain Bacteria; phylum Bacillota_I; class Bacilli_A; order ML615J-28; family CAG-313; genus UMGS75. The sequence continues at coordinate 12,463 of CAKPAZ010000001.1, forward strand.
ATTTATTACACCAGCAATTCCACTGATTACGCCATCGATGATATGGATACCACCAAAGATAAGACCGCTCGCAATAACTGTACCGATACCTTTATTTTTGGAAATACCAAAGAAGCCTTTTCTGAAGACTAATTCTTCGATAATTGGTGCCGCAACAATTGTCATAAGGATCGTCACGATACATGTGTATGCATTTGATGTAAGCATCATATCGATTGTCATTTGATTTTGGGAGTTATCTTGGAAATCACTTAGACCTGTAATTAAAAGAATCAATTGGACTAGTAAGCTTGATGCATATGATGCAACAAACAAAATACCAAATGTGATACCAAAGTTTTTCCAGAATTCAGGCATTCTACCTCTTAATGCGATTATATCATATTTTAAAAGTTTAAACATGATAACAAACACTGAAGCAAAAAGAAGAAGATAAGTAAATAAATTAACCGTCGCAAGAATATTAATGTATAACTCTGGGTAATTCGCAAGAATTTGGTTTATATCATAGTTATAATCTCCAAGATTAATACCACTAATTGCGACAACTAAAAAAATAACTAGTTGTGATATTAATGGTGCTACAAGATAAAATACACCAAAATATACGAGTACCCCAATTAAAGATAACTTTCTTTCTTGAGGGAAATCAATACGACTTTTTACAATGTTAGTTGTATCAATTTTTGGAGCTTCGGTTTTAAGTAAGTGACCACAATTATCACAAAATTTAGCATTAGGAGTTAATTTATGACCACAATATTGACAGAAATTTTGGGTATTAGGAGTAAATGATTCAGGCTTTGGTTTTTCCTTTAGTACCTTACCACAATATGGACATGTGGCATCATCCTTTCCAATAGTCTCATGACAAAAAGGACATGCGATTTTTTCCCCATTAGGTTCTTCGATGGTTACTTTTTGTGGTTGTTCAACTATTTTTTGTTCAACTGGTTCATTACAAATTGGGCAGACTTTAGCGTCATCATGTAATTCAAAACCACATTTTTTACATTTCATAATTTTCATCCTTTCTCTTTATTCTATGTTAAATAATATAAAATATTATTCGTACATTAATTATACCATAATCTTTCTTTTTTGTCATAATTAAGTAATAAAAAATATGAATATTTGTATTTATTCGTTCATATAATTTGGCGAGGAGATAAGATATGAAGAAAAAAATTATAATTGTAAGTATTTTAATTATTTTAGTGGTTGTGTTATTATTAATACCGAAAGATGTTTATGGTAAAATCTTCAAGAAAAATAAAAATACTGAACCAAAGATTGAAGAAAATCTTGTATATCAAACGATGTATGTAAAGAGTATCAATAAATATTTAGTTGGTGTTAAAGTTGGCGTTAAAGCCCTTGAGGAAGATGTTGTAAGTCAAAAATGGGATATTCTAACTAAAGATGTTTCCCTTATTCCATCGGGATATTCATCACCAATTGCCCTTTCAACAACTCTTTTAAGTCATGAAGAAAAAGATGGTGTTTTAACCCTTAATGTTTCAGAAGACTTTTTAACCTCAGAAGGAAGACTCGCAATCGAATGTCTTGCTTGGAACTTCTGTAATGACGACATTAAAGAAGTTGTAGTTATGATCAATAATGAAAAAATTAATGAAGTTAATAACTACTATTTCCAAAAGATCTCGAAAGCGATGGGAGTAAACTTAACTTATGATACCATTGATATTTTCCAATCGAAGTATGTTACGATTGTTCATTATGAAGATGATGTAATTAAACCAGTAACTTACTTTTACCAAGACAGCTTAAATCAATATGACTATGTTATTAAAAAAGTTCTATCGAAAGATGAATCGTTAAAAGAACTTGTAATGGGAAAGAAATATAAATATGAAGTTAAAGATAAAGGTTTAGTTATTTCCTTTGATTATAGTGAAAAACTAAATGATAATATCATTAATACCTTTAAAGAAACCTTTAAAGATTATGAAGACCTTGTAAGTTTAACTATTAATGGTACTGACTCTGTATTGTTGGAACTTGACTTTAAAGAAGTAAGTGAATAGATAAAATGATATAAATGTTGAAAGTAATTATTTTCAATGTTTATATCTTTTCTTTATTACCCACTTATGATAAAATATCTACGGGTGATAAAATGAAAATACTACTTGCGACTAACAATGAACATAAAGTCAAAGAATTTAACGAAATCTTTGAAGAAAATAAAGTAAATATTGAACTATTGTCATTAAAGGAATTTGAAAAAGTAGAAGAACCAGTTGAAGATGGTAATTCTTTTTATGAAAATGCTCTTATTAAAGCTAAATACTACTATGATCTTTTTAAAATTCCCGTATTAGCCGATGATTCCGGTCTTGTAGTTGATGCCTTAAATGGAGAACCAGGGATTCACTCCGCTAGATTTGCTTCGACTAATACTCATAATGCTAGTTCAAAAGATAATCGTATAAAACTTCTAAAACTAATGGAAGATGAAACTAATCGTAAGGCTCACTTTGTTTGTTCTTTAATCTTTTATGATGGGGAAAAAATCATCAACACAAATGGTGAATTTCATGGTGAGGTAGCGTTGAGGGAATCTGGTGAAAATGGTTTTGGCTATGATTCAATTTTTTATCTACCAGAATATGGAAAAATCGTTTCTTCATTGGATGAAAAAACTAAAAACAAACTAAGTCATCGCTATAAGGCAGTTAAAGCAATGATTGAAAAGTTAAATTTTTAATAGTATCTTTGAGCATAACGATTGCAAAAAAACACTAAAAATGATATAATATTGATGAATTTGTGGTGCGAAAGGAGGGACCAAGAAGATGCCAAAAACTATCGTAAGAGAAAATGATACACTAGATGAAGCTTTAAAGAGATTTAAACGTGATGTTTCTAGATCAGGTACCCTTGTTGAAGCACGTAAGCGTCAACATTATATGAAACCTAGCGATGTACGTAAAGAAAAAAGACGTGCAGCTCGTAAAGCAGGTAACCGTCACTAATTGTTGATTCATTTAGTAACTAAACACCCTATGGGTGTTTTTTTTTACTTTCTTTAGGTTTTATGGTATAATATTTGCGAGGTGAATTATGAAGAAAAAAATCTTTTTTATATCGATATTTGTTTTCCTTATCTCCTTATTTGGATGTAAAGGAAATAAAATTACATTAACTGTTGTAGATGAAAATGATAAAATCATTTTAGAAGAAACCTTAAATAAAGGTGATAGTTTTAACCTTGATGATATTGAAACGGAAACTGGTTATTACTATGTCTTTGATAAAACTAATGATGACTTAAAGAGTATCTCATCTAATATTACAATTCATGCTACACTTACCGAATGCAAAAAAGTTGTAAGATACTATTTAGACAATGAATTAGTGTATGAAAAAGAAGGTAAGTACTCTGATGATTTAGCGGTAAAAGATTTAAATTTACCAGAGTATGTCGTTAATCTAAGATGGAACGAAGAAGTAACCGAAGAAAATCATGTTGTATATGTAAATTACTATGCTAAGTATTTAGTAAAAACAGTTACTGTTAACTTTACATATAAAAACTCACTCTTAAGATCAGTTGAAATTCCATATGGTACAAGTACAACGATCCCTACAGATCTTGTTCCTAATACTGGTTACTATTATGTATGGAACAAAACTAATGATGATTTAACTAATTTAAAAGAAGATGTAACAGTAGAGGCTACTAAAGTTGAATATGATGTTTTTGTTAAATATATCATTGATAACGAAATCTTTTATGAAGGCAAAACAACTTACTATGGTTCAGTTAATCTACCTCAACTACCTACTTACATAGGTTATTATGAATGGCGTTTAACAGAAACATTTGAAAATAATGTTTACTACCATGAATATAATTTATACTATGAATTAAAGATTAGTAAAATTAATTACTATGATGGTGATAAAAAGTTAGAACTAGAACCATCAAGTTACACCGTATTTGATGACATAACTTTCCCAACAATTGAAAAAGAAGGTTATACTTTCGTTGGTTGGTTTGTATCAGATATTTCAACATATCGTTATACTAAACTACCTGAATCATCAAGAGGTGATATTACCTTATATGCAAGATTCATTAAAACATCAGACTTTAAAACGATAAAACTACCAGAAAGTGATTATTACTTTACCGCGATCAACAAAAACTTTGTTGATGGTAAGTATTACTTCCAACCTGAGTTCCCTGCTGGCGTTCCTTCAACAAGTGTTCTTGACTATTCTTGGGACGTTTATGATAGTGAGATTGCTAAAGTATCTGGTTATTCATCAATTTCGGCTAAGAAGTATGGATACACCGTACTTACTGCTTCATTAATTCTAGGACCTAAGGTAACAATTTCTTGTATAATTAAAGCAACCAGTGATGGTGTTTATCTATCAAATGAAGAAGAAGCTAATACTCATGAATTTTGTACGGTAACTTTCGTTGATAAAGATGATAAGACTTTATTAAAACAAGTGATTGAAAAAGGATCCAATGTTATTCCACCAATCCCTACAAAATATGAAGGTATGAAGTTTATCGGTTGGGATCATGAACTTTATGGTATTACTGAAGATATAACAATTAAAGCCACTTACACTGCTGGTACTAACAACTATGTTGGTAAGAAGATTGCGATAATCGGTGATAGTATTTCAACCTTTGATAACTATGTACCTAGTGGTTTCGCAACTTTCTATCCTAATCCAACGGTTGACATTTTTGATTACAATCGTACATGGTGGATGCAAACCATCAATGCTCTTGGTGCTGGTTTATTTGTTAATAACTCATATTCCGGAAGTTTCGTTACTGCAGGTGAATATGGTACAAACACAAGTAAGCGTATCAACTATACCGCTATCAATAACGAAAAACCTGATGTTATCTTAATCTATATGGGAACTAACGATTGTGGTAGTCGAGTTAGTGAAAGAAGATTCTATGAAGAGTATAAAATAATGCTTGACAACTTAAAATTCTTATGTCCGGATGCGGAAATAATCGCATGTACATTACCTACATCAATATGCTATGGATCGGAAGATCAAGCGGCTTATAATACAGCTATCTACAATGCGGCAGATGAACTAGGTGTTCGTGTAATCGATATGAGTGATGTCAATCTTCGTTCTTCATTAATTGATTCTGCCCATCCAACATATGCTGGTATGACGCTTATTGCTAATAAATTAATTAGTGAACTTACATCTAATGAATAACGCATTAAATAGACCTTTCGAGGTCTATTTTTGTTTATTCTTCATATAATTACTTAGGTGAATAATATGGCTCTTAATGATCTTTTAAAACCAAGTATCAAGGTTTATGAAAACTCGGTTGTTATTATTAATAACTATCATGCTTTAAACGACTATACCAAAGAAAAAATCATTGTTGACAAATATGAAATAAGTGGGAATAACCTAATTATCAAATCAATGGATGAACAAATGGTAAAAATTGATGGGGAAATTAAAGAAATTAAATTTATTTAAAAAGTTTTACCCTTATAAGGTTATTACCACCAAAGGAGTACTATTAAAATATCCTAAGTTTAAAGCTTACTATTTAACAGAAACTAACGATCATCTAGAGTTTTATACCACCAAAAAAGGAATTATTCCTTTTTTAAATGATGAAGAAGTGGAAATTAAAAATAATTATCAAGACTTTTTTACGAAAATAATTAAGAAAAATATCTTATTGATTATTTCCCTTTTTTTAATCTTTGTTTTGTTTATTATTTCGAGTAATTACATTAGAGAAATCTCCTTTTTAAATCCTGATACTTATGACTATGATATCTATGAAGATGTCAAAAAACACCTAAAAAAACATCCAATTGGATATACCTTAGATGTTAGTGTGAATGAATTAAACCATGAACTAAGAAGAAGTTATCCCCATTTTACCTATATTGGAGCTTCAAAACTTTCCTCAAAAATTATCATTGAAATTGTTACTGAGAAGATTCCTAAGGTTGATTTAACCAACAAATCAGAAAAAGGCGATATCATATCATCATTTGATGGTTATATTGTCGGAATTAGTTCCAAAAAAGGAATTGTCAATGTTACCTCATCCCAAAGTGTCAAAAAAGGTGATCTGTTAATTTCTGGGAACTTAAACTATCCGACCAATCCGAGTGACGTAACCAACTATGTTCACGCGGAAGGATTAATCTTAGGCCATGTGGTAACCTATGAAAAGATTAAAGTTTTAAAAGAACAAACGGAATTCGTTTATTCTGGTTCTTCAAAATCATATTTTGTCATAAGTTTTTTAGACAAAGCCTTAAAAACCAATAAACAAACATTTAATAATGTTGGTCACAGTCGGATGGATAAGGTATTTAATCTTGGTAATATTTTTTCCATTAGAAAACAAACTGACTATGAAAAAGTAGAAGCTGTGATTACCTATAATGAAGATGAAGCTATCAAGTATGCACTATCGAAAGTAAAATATGATTTTCTCCATTTTAGAGTCTCTAATAAAGAGTATATTCATTATATTAACTTAATTGAAACTATTGAATATGATGAATATTTTGAAGTAACATTTATTATGAAGACTACTAGAAGTATGGGAAAATTTGAAAAAAAGCTAAGTTAAAATCATAAATAATTAATTTAAAGAATTATCTAAAAATAAAGTTTAAAATAATTTTAAGCTATATTTGGGGATAATTCTTTTTTCTTTATGATTATTTCCGTTAAACATTTAAATTTTTTCATAATTTACTTTAATTTTTTTATAAAATCTATTGACAAATAAAATTTTCTTTGGTATAATAAGACAGTTAAATAGTATATAATGGAGTAGAATCCATAAATACCCGAATTACTAGAGTGAAAGTTGGTGTAAAATTATGATGACAATGGAAAAATTCGTAAACTATTTAAAACAATATGGCTTTGTATATCAAGGTAGTGAAATCTATGGTGGCCTTTCTAATTCATGGGATTTTGGCCCTCTTGGAGTTGAACTAAAAAACAACATCAAGAAAGCTTGGTGGAAAGCCTTTGTTCAATCTTGTCCTAATAATGTAGGTCTTGATGCGGCTATCTTAATGAATCCAGAAACTTGGGTTGCGAGCGGTCACGTTGGTGGATTCTCTGATCCTCTAATCGATTGTAAGAATTGTGGTACAAGACATCGTGCTGACAAATTAATCGAAGAGTATACTCATGGTGAAATTACTGGTGATGGCTGGGATAACGAAAAACTTTATAATTATTTAGTTGAACATAAAATTGCTTGCCCTGATTGTGGTAGCACCAACTTTACGCCTATTCGTAAATTTAATTTAATGTTCCAAACTCACATTGGTGTTGTTGATGATAGTAAGAGTTTAGTTTACTTACGTCCTGAAACAGCTCAAGGTATCTTTGTAAACTTTAAAAATGTTCAAAGAACCTCTCGTAAGAAAGTCCCATTTGGTATTGGTCAAATTGGTAAGAGCTTCCGTAATGAAATTACTCCTGGTAACTTCATCTTCAGAATCCGTGAATTTGAACAAATGGAACTTGAATTCTTCTGTAAACCAGGAACTGACCTTGAATGGTTTAATTACTGGCGTAAGTATTGTCTTGATTTCTTACATAACATCGGCTTAAAAGATGAACTAGTAAGAACAAGAGATCACGCGAAAGAAGAATTATGTTTCTACTCAAAAGCAACTACTGATATTGAATTTAAGTATCTATTTGGTTGGGGTGAACTTTGGGGTATCGCTGATAGAACTGACTATGACTTAAAAGTTCATCAAGAACACTCAGGAGAAAATCTTGAATACTTAGATCCTGAAACTAACCAAAAATACTTACCATACGTAATTGAACCAAGTCTTGGCGTTGAAAGATTACTACTTGCGGTACTAACTAGTGCCTATGAAGAAGAAACTCTTCCTGATGGTGATGTTCGTGATGTTCTTCATCTTGATCCAAAACTTGCACCAGTAAAAGTTGCAGTTTTACCGCTTGTAAATAAACTAAATGATAAAGCAACAGAAGTATACCAAAAGTTATCTCAAGAATTTAACTGTGAATATGATACAAGTGGTAAGATTGGAAAAAGATATCGCCGTCAAGATGCAATTGGTACTCCATTCTGCGTAACTGTTGATTTTGATACTTTAGAAGATGAAACTGTAACCGTTCGTGATCGTGATACCATGGAACAATTCCGTATCAAAATCAGTGAACTTGAAGAATTCATTAGTAAAAAACTTAAATAGAGTATAATAAATATTAAAATATTATTAATAATTAATTAAAGGAGGGTTAAATGATTCCAAAATCTGTAACGAAACAAGTTATTGATGCTACCGATATTGTCGAAGTAATCGGCGAATATGTGACGTTAAAGAAAAAAGGAACAAGTTATTTTGGACTTTGTCCTTTCCACGATGACAAAAACCCTTCTATGAGTGTCAGTGGTGAAAAAAAGATTTTCAATTGTTTCAGCTGTGGAACTAAAGGTAATGTAATTTACTTTGTCGCAAAACACGATAATCTAACAATGGAACAAGCGACAATCAAACTCGCCAAACGAGCAGGCATTAAAATTGATGATTCCTTAACTTTAGAGGATGCAAAGAAAACTAGATTATATAATTTGATGAGTGAAGCCTACAACTTTTATCGTTTCTACTTGTATAGTAGCGAAGAAGGTCGTGTAGCGCTTGAGTATTTAAAAAGAAGAGGCATTACCGATAAAGAAATCGATGAATTCAAGATAGGCCTTGCTCCTAAAGCCTTGAATTACCTAAATCAAGCATTATCAAAAAAAGGTTACACTAACCTTGACCAGTTGGAACTTGGATTAATAAAGGATGACAATGGTCAAGTACGTGATGTATTTAGAGACCGTATTATGTTTTCCATTTGTAACCCAAGTGGACAGATTGTCGGTTTCAGTGGTCGTATCTATGAAACTTCAGATCAAGCTAAGTACATCAACTCAACGGAAAACTATATTTTCCATAAGGCAGAACTTTTGTATCACTACCATGAAGCAAGCCTTGAAATTAGAAAATTAAATCAAGCCTTTATTTTTGAAGGATTTATGGATATTATCGCTGTAAATCACGCGGGAATCAAAAATTCTGTCGCAACCATGGGTACAGCTTTAAGTAAAGAACATATCAAGTTAATTACCGATTTAACAAAAAATGTTGTCTTATTCTTTGATGGCGATGAAGCCGGAATAAAAGCTATGAAACGCTCAGCCGGAATGTTTTCAAGTATGTCCATCATTCCAAATGCGGTAATGCTACCTGATAATTTAGACCCTGATGAATATATTACAAAATATGGAGCAATAAAATTTCAAGAATATGTTCAAAATAATATGAAGAACGTTTATTTGGTACTTTATCAAAATGCTCTAAAGAAAGTATTCTTAGGCGATTTTACAACCGTTCAAACCTTTAAAAATGAAGTTGTTGAATTAATGAGAATGGCAAGAAGTGAAGTAATAACTAATTACTTCCTTAATCAAATGGCAAGTGACCTTAAAGTTGATGTCGCAAACTTAAAGAGTGAAATTGATAACTTAGTTGATTATCACTATACACCAGTCTTTGATGAACCAACAGCACCAAAAGAAGTAAGTGCGGAAATCCCCCTAAAGAAGAAAAAGATTGTTAAGATTACTCCTAAGGTTGTAATTGCTTACAATACCATTATTAAATTTAGTGTTGGCTCTAAAGATTTATTTACAAGCGCCTTTTTAGAAATCGCAAGAGATGATATGATTAGGTATCCAGGCTCATCTTTGATAGGACAATTTGATTTATTGTATGTAATATGCCAATTCTATAGTGACTTTGGCGATAAGGAAGGCATAGGGGAAGATAAATTCTATGAATTATTAAAAGATAAACCAGATAGTTTAAAACTTGCAAAAGCTATCTTTAGTGATTCATTCATTGATACCAAAAATCAACAATTATTTAAAGATAGTTTACTTACAATTAAAGATTATTTTATTAAATTAGATAATGCTGCCTCATATAATGCTGCGTTATTTGGTTTAGATGGTGAAGATAATAAAAATGTTAATGATTTTATGGAATTAAATAAAATTCAGAAAAAAATCGTCAACGAGGAGGATTTTTAATGTTAGACGAAGTATTATATAAAGATAAACTAGATGCGTTAAAAGATTTTGCAAAGAAAAAAGGTTATATTCCTCTTTCAAAAATAACCGAAATAATGGAAAATCCTAATGATGAATTACTAGATGAAGTTGTTGAATATCTAGAAAACTGTGACATCGAAGTAACAAGAGAAAGTGAAGAAGTACCTGATGATGAAGCATTACTTGCTGATGATTCTGATGATGATTTTGAAGCTTTCTTAGAAGATGAAGATAACGCTGAAGAACTAGAAGAATTAACAGCAGCAGTTGAAAGTGAAATCAAAGTTTCTGACTTTGAAGATTTCATTGGTACATCTCATCAAGCTGATGATCCGGTAAAAATGTATTTACGTGACATTGGTCAAATTGAACTTTTAACTACAACTCAAGAATCTGAGTATGCCAGAATGGTTCAAGAAGGCTTAATGTGTAAAGAAAAAATTGAAACTTACAAAAAGTTAGGTAAAGAAATTAGTCCCGAAGAACTTGCAACTCTAAATGAAAAAATTCAAATGGGTAATGAAGCAAGAGATATCTTAATTGAATCTAACTTACGTCTTGTTGTATTTAATGCGAAAAAATATTTTGGTCGTGGACTTCCTTTTCTTGATTTAATTCAAGAAGGTAACATGGGATTAATCAAAGCAGTTTACAAATTTGACCCAACTAAAGGCTTTAAATTTGCAACCTACGCAACATGGTGGATTAAACAATCAATCACCAGAGCGATTGCTGATCAAGGTCGTACCATCCGTATCCCTGTTCACATGGTTGAAACAATCAACAAACTTGGTCGTACAACCCGTCGTTTAACCCAAGAAAAACGTCGTGAACCTACCCCTGAGGAAATCGCTGCCGAAATGAAAATTTCTGTTGAAAAGGTTCAACAAATCCAACGTATTGCACAAGAACCAATTTCCTTTGATTCAACAGTCGGTGAAGAAGATGATTCAAGTCTAGGTGATTTCATTGCGGATACCGAAAATCAAAATCCACTTGAGTATACTCAATACAAACTATATCGTGAAGAGATTGATGCTGTTCTTCAAACTCTTACTCCACGTGAAGAAAAAGTAATCCGTCTTCGTTATGGTCTTGATGACAACCATCCTCGTACACTTGAAGAAGTAGGACGTGAATTCAATGTTACTCGTGAAAGAATCAGACAAATTGAAGCGAAAGCTATTCGTCGTCTTCGTCATCCATCAAGATTAAAACGTCTTGAACGTCATAGAGTAAAATAATGAATAACCAAAGATTAAACAAAATCTTGAATTTAATTAATATCCATGATTGTGTTGCTGATATCGGCACCGATCATGGATATCTTCTTATTGGTTGCATGGAGAAAGGCCTAAAGTTTTGTCAAGGAGTAGAAAACAAACTTGGTCCTTACTTAGTAGCAGAGGCCAACTTAAATAATTATATTCAAGAAGGAAGAATAAAATTATCTTTAAGTGATGGTTTAAAAGATCTTGATGATTTAATTGATACTGTTGTAATCGCCGGGATGGGGGGAGAACTAATATCAAGAATCATTGATGAATCAATTAATAAAGCTAAAACATTAAAAAGATTAATCTTAGAACCAAATGTCAGAAATTATGAACTAAGAAAATACTTAAATCTAAATGGATTTACCATTCTTAATGAAGAAATCATAAGTGATAATTATAAATATTATGAAATCATTGAAACAAGATTTACTAATTCCATACCTTCATTAACGGAAAATGAATTATTGTTTGGTCCCATCCTAATGAAAAAAAGAGATCCTATATTTATTAATAAATGGCAAACTAAACTAAAAGAATACGAAAATATCAAAAATACATCAACTAAAAATCTACCAAAAATCGATGAAATGATTGAAAGAATCAAGGAGGTTATCCATGACTAAAGTAAAAGATATAACAAATTATTTATTAAATAAATATCCTTTAAACCTTGCTAGTAGTTTTGACTTAGGTAAGGTAGGACTACAATTTGGAAGTTTAAACCAAGAAGTAAAGAAAGTAATGATTGCTTTAGATGGTTCAACTAAAGTTATTGATGAGGCTATCATGAATGATACTGACTTATTAATTACTCATCATCCGTTTATGTTTAATAGTATGCTATCAATGGATTATGATAATCCGCTTCAAGAAAGAATTCGAAAGGTTATCAAAAATGATTTAAATGTTTTTTCAATGCATACTAACTTTGATGTTGCTGAAGGAGGAATGAATGAAATTTTAGCCGAAAGACTAGGATTAAAAAACATTCATTTTGTTGGTGATACAATAAATAATGAATCATTCATCAGAATTGGCGAAGTAGATGACATCACTTTGGCTGACTTTTTAGATGTTGTAAAAACAAAACTTAAAGTTGATGGTTTAAGATATACCGGTAACTTAAATAAAAAAATCCACAAGGTTGGTATCCTTGCGGGGTCTGGTGGCTTTGAACTATATCTTGCATCTCGCCTTCATTGTGATGCCTTTATCACTGGAGAAGTAAAACACAATCAAGCCCTTGATGCGGTTGACTTAAACTTAAGTTTAATTGAAGTATCACATGCAGTAGAAAGATTATTTAAGGAAAAAGTCAAAGAAGAACTTGAAAGAGAATTTCCAAATGTAACTTTCCTTCTTGCTTTAAATGACACTGATCCATTAAAAATAAAATAGTCTAGGAATTCCTAGACTATTTTTGTTTCTAAATTATTCTTCAACAATTGCACCAACTGGGCAAGCTTCTTGGCAAGCGCCACAGTCAACACATTGACTTGCATCGATAACATAGATATCGCCTTCAGAAATACATCCAACAGGGCATTCTCCAGCACATGTACCACAAGCAAGACATGCATCAGTAATTAATCTTGGCATAATAATTTACCTCCATGTTTCATTATTAACGATAGAATTATAATATAATTTGATTTTTTTTGCAACAATATGACTTAAAAAAATAAGCTTTTAAAATGCAAATTTCAAATAACTTGAAAAGAAATTGACATTTTGATATAATATTACTTGTAAAAAATGAAAAGGAGATATGAAATATGGTTGCATGGTATTGGCTACTAATATGTGGAATCTTATGCTTAATAATTGGTTTTATTATTGGATTCTTTGTTATTAGACATGTATTTACAAAACAAATTGAAAACAATCCTCCAATTAATAAGGAAATGATTCGTGCGATGTTCTTAGAAATGGGACGTAAACCATCTGAAAGAGATATTAATCGCGTTATTAATCGTATGAATCAATATAAAAAATAATGATATGAAAAAAAGTCTACTCATCAGTAGGCTTTTTTCTTTTATTCAAAATATAAACTTTATTTTCGGTATGCTTGATTAATCTTTTGATGTTAGGAATATGACTAATGTATAAGAAACAAAAAGCAAAAGCCATAACACCAACAAAGACAAAATCAATGCTACCACCAAATGGAATAAACGATGTTAAGAAACCAATGGTTACGGCGGATAATGAACTTAAGGAAATATAGTTTGAAAGCTTTAATACAACAAAGAAAGTAACAAAAGCAAACAAGAAGACGATAGGGTTATAAGCTAGGACAATCCCGGCACAACATGATACGCCTTTACCACCTCTAAATGAAGCAAAGATAGGAAACATGTGACCAACTAAAGCAACTAAACCATAGATTAAAGGATGAATTTTTAAAACCATCCAGTCAAGCGTATAATCAAGAAGTCCAACTCTAAATAGCAAGATCACAACACTAGCTTTTAGCGCATCAAGAACAAATACTAAAAGTCCATACTTAAAACCTAGAACTCTTAAAACATTAGTTGCTCCCATATTTTTACTTCCATAGTCTCTAATATCAATACCTTTAAATAGTCGACTTACGATTAAAGCCCAAGGAATTGACCCCATTAAATAGGAAAATATCAATAATAAAATAGGTACAATAATTCCCATATCATCACCACCCATATATGGTGTATTATACTAACAAGTATTAAAAATTTCTACATATTTACTTTAAAAAAAGGGGTATAAAAACAATGTAGAACTTTGTCGATTACCAAAAAATATAAGTAAAATAAAGCTTTTTTATGCTTTTTGCTTGCAATAACTTAAAAAATATGGTAAAATAAGAAAAAAGGATAAGAAAGGGTGATTAATGTGGCAGAAACAAAAAACCGCACCAACGTTTATGATGAGAGTTCCATTCAGGTACTTCAAGGATTAGAGGCCGTACGTAAACGTCCAGGTATGTACATTGGCTCAACTGATACAAGAGGTCTACACCATCTTGTATGGGAAATAGTTGATAACGCCATCGATGAAGCATTATCTGGTTATGGTACAAAGATTATAGTTAACATTTATCCTGATAATAGTATTGAAGTAATCGATAATGGCCGTGGTATTCCTACTGGTATGCATAAAACCGAAAAACTTCCAACTCCACAAGTAATCTTTAATACTCTTCACTCTGGTGGTAAGTTTGATGCGAATGGTGGTTATAAGGTATCAAGTGGTCTACATGGCGTAGGTTCTAGTGTCGTTAATGCTTTAAGTGAGTGGTTAACAGTTACAATCTATCGTGATGGTAAAATCTACAATCAAACCTACCGTAATGGTGGTAAGATTATTGAAAAACCTAAAAACCTAGGTGAAACTAGAAGAACTGGTACAACGATTCATTTTAAACCAGATCCAAAGATTTTTTCAACAACCATCTTTGATTATAAAACGATTGCGAACAGATTAAAAGAATCTGCATTCTTAATTAAGAACTTAAGAATAGAATTAAATGACCAAAGAACTGGTAAAAGTGATGTTTTCCACTATGAAAATGGTATAGTTGAATTCATTAAAGCCCTTATTGAAAATAAAAAGCCTATTCATGAGGTTGCATTCTTCCAAGGTACAATTTCAAAAATCCAAGTTGAAGTTGCAATTCAATATTGTAAAGACTATTATAGTGAAAACCTTCTATCATTTGTTAATAATATTCGTACTCGTGATGGTGGTACTCATGAAATTGGTTTTAAAACAGGTTTAACTAGAGCTTTCAATGAACATGCAAGAATGATTGGGGCCTTAAAAGATCGTGATACTAATATTGAAGGTTCAATTATTAGACAAGGCTTGACAGCAATTCTTTCCGTTCGTATTCCTGAAGAATTGTTACAATTCGAAAGCCAAACTAAAAACAAACTAGGTACAGCTGAGGCTAAACCAGCAGTTGAACAAATTGTCTATGAACAATTTAAATCATTCCTTGCTGAAAATGGTCAAATCTCTAATATCTTAGTAAATAACGCAATTAAGGCTGTTAAGGCTCAAGAAGCTGCTCGTAAAGCTTTAGATGACTATCGTCAAGTAACTAAGAAAATCTCCAAACCAGCTAACCTAATCGGTAAACTTACCCCTCCTCAAGAGAAAAATCCTCAAATCAATGAATTATTCCTCGTTGAAGGTGACTCTGCCGGTGGCTCAGCGAAGAGTGGTCGTGATCGTACTTTCCAAGCTATCTTGCCACTGCGTGGTAAGGTATTAAATACTGCGAAGAAAAAACTAGAAGAAATCTTAAGGAATGATGAAATTGTTTCCATCATCAATGCTATCGGTGGTGGATTTGGTAAAGACTTTGATATCACCAAATCTAACTATCGCCGTATTATCATTATGACCGATGCCGATACCGATGGTGCTCACATTCAAATTCTATTACTTACTTTCTTCTTTAATTATATGCGACCATTACTTGAAAATGGTTATGTTTATATTGCAACTCCACCTCTATACAAGTTAACCACCAAAAATGGTATTGAATATGCATGGACGGATGAAGAACTAAGAGATAAAATTGGTAATCAAAAGAATGTTCAAATTCAACGTTACAAAGGACTAGGTGAAATGAACGCTGAACAACTATGGGAAACAACCATGGATCCAGCTAATCGTACACTAATCCAAGTTGACATTGGTGAACTAGATGTTGCAGAAAATAGTGTAAATGTCTTAATGGGTGATGAAGTTGAACCACGTCGTGAATGGATTGAAGAAAATGTTGTCTTTGACTATGATGATAGTGGATTCACATTAGAAGAGGAAGGAGCAAATGGCGATGAGTAGAAGTGTATCAAATAAAATAGATCGATTTGCGACCGAAACTGTTCTAAGAGAAAACTTTGAGAAAATAATGGGAGACCGTTTTGGAAGATATTCTAAATATATCATTCAAGACCGTGCTCTACCTGATGTTCGTGATGGCTTAAAACCAGTACAACGTCGTATTCTTTTCGCAATGTACAAACTAGGCTTATTCAGTAATAAGCCTCACAAAAAGAGTGCACGTATTGTCGGTGACGTTATTGGTAAGTACCATCCTCATGGTGATACTGCCGTATATGAAGCCTTAGTCAGAATGAGTCAAGACTTTAAGATTCTACTCCCTCTTGTTGATATGCACGGAAATAATGGTAGTATCGATGGTGACTCAGCCGCTGCCATGCGTTATACAGAAGCAAGACTAAGCAAATATGCAGAATTATTATTAAAAGACTTAAATAAAAAGACCGTTTCATTCATGCCTAACTTCGATGATGAAGAACTTGAACCAGTAGTACTACCTGCTAAATTCCCTAACGTTTTAGTTAATGGTGGTACTGGTGTTGCTTCAGGTTATGCAACTAACATTCCTCCTCATAATCCAGGAGAAATCATTGATGCATGTATTCTTCGTCTAACTAATCCTAAATGTACCCTTGAAGATGTTTTACAAATCGTTAAAGGCCCTGACTTTCCAACTGGTGGTATTGTTCAAGGCTTAGATGGTATCAAGAGTGCCTTTGAAACTGGTATTGGTAAAGTAATGGTTAAAGCTAAAACAGAGATTGTTCCTTATAAAGGTGATAACCGTATTATTATCTCAGAAATTCCTTATGAAGTTAATAAATCAGAACTTCTAAAAAGAATGAGTGATACCATTGAACAAAAAGGTGTTGATGGAGTTAAAACTATTCGTGATGAAACCGACCGTGAAGGTTTACGTATTGTCATTGATGTCAGAAAAGATGTTAACCCAGAAACCATCTTACAAGTATTATTCAAATACACGGATTTACAAAAATCTTACAACTACAATATGATTGTTGTAAGTTATGGTAAACCAATGCAAATGGGATTACTAGATATCATTGATTCATACATTGTCCATCAAAAAGAAGTTGTAACTAATCTTTGTAACTTTGAATTATTAAAAGCTAACAAAAGACTAGAAATTGTTGATGGTTTAATTTCTATGGTTTCTATTCTAGATTCTGTTATTGCGACAATCCGAAACTCTAAAAATAAGATGGATGCGAAAGAAAATATCATCTCTAAATATGGCTTTACCGAAATTCAAGCTGAAGCTATCGTAATGTTACAACTATATCGTTTAACTAATACCGATATCTTTGCTTTAAAACAAGAAAGAGCCGACCTTGAAAATTTAGTTGTTAAACTTACAAGAATCTTAAATAGTGAAAAAGCCTTAGTTAAAGAAATTATTAAAGAAATGACAGAAACTAAAGAAATCATCAATGTTCCTCGTAAAACGCAAATCGAAGAATACTTTGAAGAAGTAACTGTCAAAACTGAAGAAATTATCGCAAGTGAAGAAGTTATCTTAATCATTACTCATGATGGATACTTAAAACGTTTAAGTAAGAAGGCTTTTGCAGCCTCAACTGAAGCTACCAAACTTAAAGATGGTGATATCATCTCGGATATTTACAATGTAACAACGACGGATACTTTAATTCAATTTACTAACCTTGGTAACTATGTATTCTTACCAATTCACAAGATTCCTGATTGTAAACACAAAGATTTAGGTTACCATGTAAGTACCTTAATCTCAATGGATCCAACGGAAAAGATTGTTTTCTCATATCCAGTTACTAACTTTGATGAAAACAAATTTGTCCTCCTTACAACTAAACAAGGATTAATTAAACGTATTCCTTTATCAAGTCTTAAAGTAAATCGTTACTCAAAAGTATTACAAGCAACTAAACTTAAAGATGGTGATGAAGTAGTAAGTGCGGATATTGCGACTGGAGATAACATTGAAGTTGTTATCGCAACCAAAGATGGCTTCATGAATCGATATGACGCCTCAGAAATTAGTGTCATGGAAGCTGCCTCATATGGTGTTAAAGCCATTGAACTTAAGAGTAGACCTAATGACTATGTCATTGGTGCTAAATATGTTATGGAAAAAGATATCATCTTGCTTCTTACAAATCGTGGTAACATCAAACGTTTCCGTGTTGATGAAATTAACAAAGGAAAGAAAAACCACGTTGGTAAGATGTACCTAAAGGTTGTTAAATCTAATATGCATGAAGGACTTGCCTTAGATGTTGTTCATGCTAAAAACGCTAATGCAGATTCTGCTATCTACATTAGATGTGAAAAAGAATTTGTCTCAATTGATTATACAATCTTAAGAAAAGCCATCGCTGATAATGGAATGAAAATGGTTACTCCAAGTGCAGGAAAACCACTTGACTTAATTATCTGCAGAAATGACTATGATGTAAATCCAGATCAAAACTAGAATCATTCAAAACTGTTAGTGTTATACTAGCAGTTTTTTTATTTTTAAAAAATTTTTTTCTTCATTCTTATTTTTTATTAGCAGAAAACTAGATTAGGTGCTTAATTTTTTTAAGTAATTTAAGTTGAAATGAATTTAACTTTATGGTATAATGTTTGAGTTGAGGTACAAGTATATGTTTAAAATTGCAATTGATGGCCCAGCGGGTGCCGGTAAATCTACTATTTCTAAGTTACTCGCAAAGAGACTTAATTTTGAGTACATTGACACAGGTGCAATGTATCGAGCTATTACATTAAAGGCTATTCGTCTTGGTATTAATATGGAAGATGAATCAGCGTATGGCTTTCTAAAAGACACTAAACTTGATATTGAAAATGGTCGTGTCTTCCTAGACGATGAGGATGTATCAATCCCTATCAGAAGTGTGGAAGTAACCAATCAAGTTTCTACTCCTTCCAAGATTGGAGTAGTTAGAACTTTCTTAGTTGATTATCAACGTAAGATAAGCAAATCTAAAAATGTCGTAATGGATGGTAGAGATATTGGAACTGTGGTCTTACCAAATGCAGATTTAAAGATATATCTTGACGCAACCGTCGAGTGTCGAGCAAAAAGAAGAATGCTTGAAAGACTTGAAAAAGGCGTTGTCCTTTCTTTAGAGGAAACTATCGATGAAATTATTACTCGTGATACTAAAGATTCAACTAGAGCAATAAGTCCTCTAAAAAAAGCCGATGATGCTGTTGTCATCGACTCATCAGATATGACAATTGATGAAGTCGTTAATGAAATTATTAAATTAGTATATGAAAGGGGCTTTAAAACTATGAGCAAAGAAAAAATCAATGAATTTCAAACTGTAAGGGGTCGTGTTATCAACGTAACTAAAGATGCGATCTATCTAGAATTAGATGAAGGAGAAAAGGCTGTTATTTATCCTAACGATTTAGACGGTTATAATGAAGGTCAAAAATTAAGGGATTCATATAACGAAGGTCAAGAATTTGAAGCCCAAGTTAAACAAATAACAAAAGACCGTAAAACTGGAGAACCTGTTTACATTTTATCCACAAAATTAGAAGCAGAAAAGGCAAAACTTGCGATATTTGAAGAACTAAAAGAAAAGGATGAAATCATCTCTTGTAAGGTTGTTCATGTAACTCATGCTGGTGCTGACCTTGTTTACCATGACTTAAAAGTATTTATGCCTTTACGTAATGTTGACTTAAACGAAGAAGCATTAAGAAAAATGGTTGGTCAATCAATGGATGTTATCGTAACATACGTTAATAAAGATCGTATGCAAGTACAAGTTTCTAACATTCTTGCTTTAAAGAAAAAAGCAAGACTTGCAAAAGAAGATGCTTTATCAAAAATTAACGTTGGTGATGTATTAGAAGGTACTGTTGTTGAAGTTCTTCCTTATGGTGCTATCGTTAATCTTGGTGTTGTTTCTGGTTTACTACATGTATCTGAAATGAGCCACAAGATGGTTAGAAACGCTAATGATGTATATAAAGTAAATGATAAAGTAACAGTTAAAGTTATCAAGAAAGAAAATGATCGTATTGGTCTTTCTGTACGTGCTCTTACTCCTCATCCTTGGGATGTTTTAAAAGAACAATACCATGTTGGTGATGTATTTGAAGGTGAAATTGTTAAGATTATTGATGCTGGTTTAATCATCAAATTAACTGATGAATACTCTGGATTAATGCCACGTGTTGAATACTCTTGGCTTGTTAATGATCGTTTAGATGGTAAATATAACGAAGGCGATAAGATTAAAGTTCAAGTTATGGCTATTGATGATAAGAAAAAACGTGTAACTCTATCTCATCGTGCTACAGTTGAAAACACTTGGGGTTCAATTAAAGTAAGAAAAGGTGATGAAGTTACTGTTACAATCGCAACTATCGAAGAACGTGGTGCTAAAGTAAATTATCTAAATGTTACAGGATTTATGCCTGTTAATGAAGTTACTGCAGCTCGTAGAATTCAAAAAGTTGATGAAGTATTCCCAGTAGGAACTGAAGTTCAAGTTCTAGTTATCGATGCTGACCCATCACGTGCAAAACTTGTAGTAAGTGCTAAAGGCTTAGAACTTGCTAAAGAAAGAGCTGAATTTGACAAATACTTTAAAGAACAAGAAAATGAAACTCCAACATCTACCCTTGGCGATGTTCTAAGTGGTCTAAACTTATTTGACGAAAAGGAAGATAAGTAATGAAAAAAGGTACGGTCGCAATTGTCGGACGTCCTAATGTTGGAAAGTCAAGTATCTTTAATCGTTTGGCTGGACAAAAATTAGCAATTACTGATGATCAAAGTGGTATTACCCGTGACCGTTTATATGCAAGATGTGAGTGGTTAGATCAAGAATTTGATTTAATTGACACTGGTGGTATAGAACTTGTTAATGTACCTTTTATGGAAGAAATTAAAGCCCAAGCAGAACTTGCCATTGACGAAGCAGACTTAATTGTCTTATGCGTTGATGGTCGAGTTGGGGTAACTAAAGAAGATGAAGATGTAATGAATATTCTTCATCGTTCTAAAAAAGAAGTTATCGTTGCGGCTAACAAAATAGATGATGTAAAATTCATGGACAATGTCTATGAATTTTATAATCTAGGCGTAGCTGAAGTCTTTCCGGTTAGTGCCCTTCATGGTATCGGCATTGGCGACTTACTTGACTATATCGTTACCCACCTTCCAGAAAAGAAATTAAAAAGATATGAAAACACCGTTGAATTCTCTTTAATCGGTCAACCTAATGTTGGTAAAAGTTCCCTAACTAATGCCATCTTAGGAACAGAAAGAGTAATTGTTAGTGATATTCCTGGTACAACAAGAGATGCAATTGATACTTTCTTTGTTAGAGATGGTCAAAACTATGTTGTAATTGATACTGCTGGTATCAGAAAACAAGGAAAAATCTATGAAAATGCGGAAAAGTATAGTGTTTTAAGAGCAGTCAAAGCAATTGAAAGATCACAAATTGTTTTACTTGTCTTAGATGGAACTAAAGATGTCGAAGAACAAGATAAACGAATTGCCGGACTACCTCTTGAACAAAAGAAAGCGGTAATTATCGTTGTTAATAAATGGGATGCTGTAAAGAAAGATGAAAAATCAATGAATGAATATACGGAAAAAATCCGTAGTCACTTTGTATTCTTGAACTATGCTCCTATTTGTTTTGTTTCCGCCCTTAAAAATGAAAGAATTCATACCTTATTTGATCAAATCAAACAAGTATATGAAAATTACAATCGTCGTATAATGACAAGTGTTTTAAATGATGTTATCTTAGATGCTACCATCATGAATCAAGCACCAATATTTAATGGCGATCGCTTAAGAATCTCTTATGCAACTCAAGCCTCGACTTGCCCTCCAACCTTTGTTTTATTTGTTAATGATCCAAACTATATGCATTTTTCTTACCAACGTTATCTTGAAAATAAAATAAGAGAAGCCTTCATTCTTGATGGCACTCCAGTCTATTTTATTTTAAGAAAGAAGGAAGAATAATGAATATCACGATTATTGGAGCAGGTAGCTGGGGATGTGCACTGGCTAATATAGTTTGTGAGAATAAACATAACGTCACTCTTTATGATAATAATAAAGAAACCGTTGAACAAATTAATAATGAACATCGTAATGAAAAGGTCCCTGGTGGAATCTTAGATGAAAAAATCAAAGCAACCCTAAATTTAAAAGATGCGATAGATTTTGCTGAGATAATTGTTATTTCAGTACCTACTAAGGTTTTAAGAATCGTGCTTAATAACATTAAAGATGTTTTAAGCTCTCCTAAAATCTTTGTTAACGCAAGCAAAGGACTTGAACCAGATACCTTTATGAGAGTATCTGAAATAATAAAACAAGTAATTCCAGCTAACTATATCAAAGGAATTGTTGCTTTAACCGGACCATCACACGCTGAAGAAGTAATCATCAAACTTCCAACTACCATTTGTTCAGTTTCTGAAGACAAAACAATGGCTAAACTAATCCAAGATGTCTTTAGTAATCATACTAACTTTAGGGTTTATACCTCAACTGACTTACTTGGAGCTGAACTTTGTGGAGCTATCAAGAATGTCTATGCGATTGCATCAGGTATGCTTGAAGGCTTAGGTTTTGGTGATAACGCAAGAGCTGGATTAATTACTAGATCACTTGTTGAAATGCGAAGAATCGTTACTAAACTTGGAGGAAAAGAAGAAACCTTGTTTGGTTTAACAGGAGTTGGTGACTTAATTGTTACTACCTCATCTCATCATTCAAGAAACTTCCAAGCCGGAGTAAAACTTGCGACAGGACTAAGTCTTGAAGAAACCATTAACTCTATGAGTATGGTAGTCGAAGGAGCAAGAACTTGTGAAGCTGTCTACAAGCTTGCGAGAACATTAAATATTGAAACTCCGATTATTGATGCGGTATACGATATTATATATTTAAAGAAACCGGTAAGACAAGCGGTAAGTGATTTACTTATGCGTTCATTTAAAGAAGAATAACAAAAGATCCAAAAAAATTTGGGTCTTTTTGTCACATTTTACTAGGCACAAACATATAATTTTGTGAGGTGTATTTATGAACATAAACAAAGTAATGAGTTTTATATCGGAAAACAACATTCAACCCGATGAATTGTTTGCATTGGTTGAAAGAGTAAGAACTCTTGATTTAACCGATGAATCATGTATAAGAAAAGTAATTCATGATGTATCTAAAATGGCGAATAAGCCAATAGATAAAGCTGAAGAAAACAAGTTAGTCCGTGAAATCATGAAAAACGGAGTAAATGAGAGCTTACTTGATATTCTTAAGTAAAACGTTTACATTGAAGAAAAGACAAAATTTAAGTCTTTTCTTTTTATTTATAATCTAAAATGTGGTAAAATATAAGGGTAAAAAGGAGGAATTAAAATGGAAAAATGTGTATTTGGAATTACTGAATCCGTCGCAAAAGAAATATTAGAGATTGCTCTTTCTACAGGAGGAGAATTCGCTGAAGTATTTATGGAAAATACTAAAAATGAAAACTATGAAATGACTTTATGCAAAGTAACTAAAGCTAACGTTTCTCAAGTATCGGGAGCAGCTATAAGAATAATTAAAGATGGAGTAGAGGTAAATGCAAGTGTTACTGAATGTAATGCTGAAAAATTAAAAGTAGTCGCAAAGAATCTTGCTTCAAGTTTTGAAGGAACTAAAACAACAGAAGTTTTACCATTTGTTGAAAAGAAAGTTCCTTTAGTAGTTAACCCACTTCGCTATACTGACGATTCAAATGATGTTGAAATCGGTTTAATGGAAAAAGCTTCAAAGGCTGCCATTGAATATAGTAAAGAAATCGTTCAAGTTATTGCGAGAGTAACAAAGAAATTACAAGACATCTTTGTTTTCGCAAGTGATTCAACATGGCAAACTGATAAACGTGCTCAAACAAGATTATATGTTTCTGCCGTTGCTTCAGATGGTAAAGTAATGGAAACTGGAAGTGCTCAATTTGGACGTAACCAAGGCATGGAAATGTTTGATGAATGTGATCCTGCAGCCCTTGGAACTGAAGCCGCAAGTGATGCAGTTACGATGTTACACGCGGAAGAAATGCCAGGTGGTGACATCCCTGTTGTAATCAACAATGGTTTTGGTGGTGTAATTCTTCATGAAGCTTGCGTTCATGGTCTAGAAGCAACAGCGGTTGCTAAAGGAATGTCAGTATTCTGTGGTAAACTAGGACAAAAAGTTGCTAGTGATATCGTTAACGCAGTTGATGATGGTACTAATCTTAATAGCTGGGGTTCCATGAATGTTGATGATGAAGGTACTCCATCAAGATGTAATGTCTTAATTGAAAATGGTATCTTAAAATCATATTTAGTTGATAAAAAGAATGCCAAGAAGATGAACCATCCGGTAACTGGTTCTTCAAGACGTCAATCTTATAAATTTACAACTACATCAAGAATGACTAACACTTACTTCTTAAACGGAACTTCAACATTTGATGAAATTATCAAGAGTGTTAAGTATGGACTTTTCGCAAAGAAAATGGGCGGAGGTTCGGTTCAACCCGCAACCGGTGAGTTTAACTTCGCTGTTAATGTTGGTTACTTGATTGAAGATGGTAAAATTACTAAACCCGTACGTGGAGCTACCCTTGTAGGTTCTGGTCCTGAAGTATTAATGAATATTGAAATGATAGGTGATAACCTTTCATGTTCTCATGGTATGTGTGGATCTGAAAGTGGATCAATCCCAACTAACGTTGGTCAACCAACTATCAAAGTTTCACATATCACTGTAGGTGGAAAAGGAGGTACTAAATAATGATGACATATGAAGAAATAATCAAATTAGGCCTTGAAATGGGACTTGAAGAAATGGAAATTTATGCTGAGACAACTACCGGTAATGTAATTAAACTATTTGATGGAGAACTATCAAATTATAATTCAACTGATTTTCTTGGTGTTTCCATTCGCGGATTATATAATGGTAAAATGAGTTATGTTTATACAGAAAACTTAGAAAAAGCAGAAATTGAAAAATTATTACATAACTTAATTGAAAATGCTAAATGTTTAACATCAGCTGAAGAAGAACATATCTATGGTGAACATCATGAATATCGTGAAGTAAAACCCCTTGTAGCTGATTACAATAACTATTCATTACAAGAAAAAATTAGCATGTTAAAAACTATTTCTAAGGAAGCTCTTGCAAAAGATGAAAGAATTGTTAAAATTGGTTATTGTCAATACCATGAAAATTCTAAAACCATTAGAATCATTAACTCTAAGGGTTTGAATTTAACACGTAGTTATTCCTATCTTACAGCCTTCCTAGGAGCAGTCGCAAGCGATGGTACTAACACAACCTTAGGTTTTGGTAGTGATGTTAATACTAAATTTAAAGAATTAGAGACTACTCGTATTGTTGATGAATCAACTAAGATGGCCCTTGGATCTCTTGGTGCTGGTTCAGTTAAAAGTGGTGAGTATGAAGTTGTCTTCTCAAAAGATGTTGCATCAGAAATCTTAGATGCCTTTAGTTCAATCTTTATGGGTGAAAGTGCTTTAAGAAACTTAACTATTTTAACCGATAAAGAAGGACAAAAAGTCTTTGGTGATAACATTACGATTGTTGATGATCCATTCTCTGAAGTTGCTTTGGTTCAAATTCCTTTTGATGATGAAGGTGTACCTTGTGTAACCAAAGAAGTAGTTAAAAATGGTATCTTCACTGGTTTCTTACATAGTTTAAAAACTGCGAAAGCTTTAAATAAAGTTCCTACAGGTAACGGCTTTAAACCGGGAGTTTCTGCTGATGTTACTACATCTTGTACTAACATGTATCTAAAACCTGGAACTGAAACTGAAGATGAATTAATTGCTGGCGTAAAAGATGGTATCTATGTAACCGAAGTAAGTGGTCTACATGCTGGTCTTAACCCTATCTCTGGTGCTTTCAATGTTCAATCAACTGGCTATTTAATTAAAGATGGCAAAAAGTCTGATCCGGTAACTTTATTCGTTATTTCTGGTAATTTCTTTGAATTAATGAATAATGTAACTGGTATTGCTAACAATATTGATAAAAGATATACAGGTGTTGTTTCTCCTTCAATTAGAATTAACAAACTTGTGGTATCTGGAAAATAGTTTTATGAGGGATTAGTAAAACTAATTCCCTTTTTCTTGCAAGTAATCTTATCATTTGACAAAATGATTAAATTTTAATATAATCTTTAGGATTTTACACTATAGTTAAAACTAAAATTGAATATAGGAGGTGAGACTATGGTATTTGGTAAACATGTCAACAAATTCTATAAAAAATACTTTTGGTATTTCTTTATTGGAATTATAACCTTAATCTTTGTTGATTTCATTCAGCTTTACTTGCCACCAATTACTGGTAATATTGTTGATGGAATAACTAACGGAACCATCAAAAATGGTGATTGGGATTACTTGTATAAACAAATCTTTTATATCATTTTAATTGGTCTAGGAATGCTACTTGGTAGATTCTTATGGCGTATTTGTATTTTTGGAGAATCTGTTAGAATTCAATCTGACCTAAGAAAAGATATGTTTTTAAAATGTGAACAATTGTCACAACGTTACTTCAAACAAAATAAAACAGGTGCTATTCTATCTTACTTTAGTAATGATCTAGAAACTCTTGAAGAAGCATTTGGATTTGGAATTGTTCAACTTGTAGATGGTGTCTTTTTACTTATCATGTCAGTAATTAAGATGTTAATGTTACAACCAGTCTTAACTTTAATTCTTATGATCCCTTTAGTTTTACTAGGTCTTTGTGCCTTTTTTGTGGATAAACTAATGGAACAAAAGTTTGAAAGAAGACAAAAAGCCTTTGAAAATATGAGTGACTTCGCTCAAGAAAACTTTACAGGTATTCGTGTAATTAAAGCCTTTGTTAAGGAAAAGAAAGAACTAAGACAATTTTCTATGACAGCCCTAGATAACAAAAAAGCTAACATCAGCTTTGCACGTACTAGTTGTATTCTTGATGTTGCCTTTGATGCTTTAATCTACCTTGTATTTGGTATTGTTCTTGGTGGTGGTAGCTATTTAGTTTATTTAAATATTAAAACCCTTGGTGAATCTGGTATAACCGTAGGTCAACTTGTAACTTTTGTTGGTTATGTTGATACTTTAATATGGCCAGTATTTGCACTAGCGGGAACCATCAACCTTGTCGCAAGATCAAGAACATCACTTCGTCGTATTTCATCATTACTTGATGAACAAGTAGAAATTGTTGATAATGAAGTTGTAACTCCTGATAAAATTAAAGGAGAAATCGTCTTTAATCATTTTAACTTTGCTTACCCTGATGATCCTGAAAATCTAATCTTAAAAGATATTACTCTAACCATTAAGGCAGGAGAGACAATCGGAATTGTTGGTAAAATTGGTAGTGGTAAATCAACCCTTGTTAATATGTTATTTAGACTATATAATGTAGAAGATAATACTTTATTTATTGATGGTTATGACATTATGCATTTACCAATCAAGATGGTACGTGATAATATGGGATATTGTCCTCAAGATAATTTCCTATTCTCTGATACTATCAAAGCCAATGTTGCCTTCTCTAATCCTAATAATTCAATGGAACAAATTAAAGAAGCAACTAAGTTTGCTGATGTAGATACGAACATTGAAGACTTCAAAGAAAAATATGAAACCTTAATTGGTGAAAAAGGGGTATCCCTATCTGGTGGTCAAAAACAACGTATCTCTATTGCTCGTGCAATCATCAAAGATCCAACTATCCTTGTCCTTGATGATTCAGTTAGTGCTGTCGATGTTAAAACTGAAGAAACCATTCTTCATAACATTAAAACCCTAAGAAAAGGAAAAACAACCATTCTTGTTGCATCTCGTGTATCAACAGTTATGGGTCTTGATAAAGTTTTAGTTATGAATAAAGGTAGAGTTGAAGCTTTTGGTACTCATGAAGAATGTCTTCATAAATCAAAAGTCTATGCGAGAATGGTTGAACTCCAAACTTTAGAAGAAGAAATGGAGGAGAAATAAGATGTTTGTATTATTACTTACTTTACTTCCTTTCCTTAGTATTCTTTCTACCGCTTTAGTTTTTGTTATTTATAATAGAAGTAAATACCTCAAGACTAATCGACCTAAAAAAGAAAATACTCATCAAAAAGAAGAACATATCTATGAAAAAACTGACCGTCATATGTCAGACATGGAAATCATCAAACGTACCTATGTTTACATAAAACCATACATGGGTAAATTAATTGGAGTCTTACTAATTATGATTCTAATGATTTTCATTGACCTTGGTTCATCGGTTTTACCTGGTTATGTTACCAGCTCTCTTGGTGATCTTGTGGTTAAATTTAAAGAAGGTAATATTTTACCAAGTGATATGCGAACAGTTATTATTTTAATTGTTCTAACAATTGTTGTAAGCTTGCTAAATGCGGTATTAATCTACATTACAACAATGTCACTTCAAAAGATTGGTCAAAGTATTATCTATGATTTAAGAATGATGGTCTTTGAACATATTGATAATATGTCAATTGCTCAACTTAATGAAATCCCCGTTGGTTCCCTTGTTACTAGAGTTGTATCTGATACTAATGCTTTAAGTGATTTATTTACTAATACAATTGTTAATATGATTAAAAACTTATTAATGCTTATTGGTGTAATTTGTATTATGTATGTCATTGACTGGAGAATTGCGAGCATCCTAATGGGATTTATGCCAATTATTGCGGTAAGTTCAATCATCTTTAGAAAGTTCTCACGTACAAACTATCGTAAAGTTAGACATAGTTTTTCTACAATGAACGCTTTCTTAAATGAAAACATCTCAGGAATGAAGATTACCCAAATCTTTAATCAAGAAAAACAAAAAGAAGATGAATTCGATCGTTTAAATGCTAAAATCTTAACAACAAGAAATACCGATATTAAGATTTTCGCAACCTACCGTCCTTTCATTACCTTCATTTACTATGTTGCTCTTGCTTTAGTGTTTGGTCTTGGTACATACTTTTGTATCAAATATGGTATTGTCGCAAGCCCTCTCCTTGGCTCTTTCATGACTTTATCAATCATCGGAATTATTCAAATTTTCTATTCCCTTGTTGGTAAGTTCTTTAATCCAATTCAAACCCTTGCGGACCAACTAAACTCTTTACAACGTGCCTTCACATCATGTGAAAGACTTTATAACTTAATGGATATTAAACCTGACTTTATAGATAAACCAGATGCCTTAGATATTGATCACTTTGAAGGTGATATTGAATTTAAGAATGTATGGTTTGCTTATAAAGAAGGCGAATGGATTTTAAAAGATGTTTCTTTCCATATTAAACCAAAACAAGTTGTTGCCTTTGTTGGAGCAACCGGGGCAGGAAAAACAACAATCCTTCAATTAATCGTAAGAAACTATGATATCCAAAAAGGTCAAATCCTAATTGATGGTCATGACATTACCGATATTAAGATTAAATCATTAAGAAGAGGTATTGGCCAAATGTTACAAGATGTTTTCCTATTCTCAGGAAGCATTAAATCAAACATTAACCTTCGTGATGAAGAGATTTCCCTTGATGATATTATCGATGCATGTAAGTATGTTAACGCTGATCAATTTATTGAACACCTACCTAAAAAATATGATGAAGAAGTTTTAGAGGGTGGTGCTAACTTCTCAAGTGGGGAAAGACAATTACTTTCATTTGCACGTACCGTCGTACATAAACCACAAATCTTAATTCTTGATGAAGCAACCGCGAACATTGATACCGAAACCGAACAACTAATTCAAAAATCATTAGTTAAGATGATGAATATAGGTACAATGTTAATTGTTGCTCACCGTCTATCGACTATTCAACATGCTGATAACATCATATGCTTACAAAAAGGTCAAATTGTTGAACAAGGTAACCATCAAGAATTATTAAAGAAAAAAGGTTACTACTATAACTTATATCGTTTACAATATCAAGATCAAGAAGTAAATTATGAAGAATAAACAAAATGGGAACTATTGATAATAATAGTTCCTTTTTGATTGATAAATTTAAGGTTTTATTAGGTTGAAAAATATAACAAATTGTGCTATAATTTTTAACGATTTAAGTAAAATGAAAGTGGTGAATTATATGAAAGCAAGCAAAATGCTTATTGCAACCCTAAAAGAAGCTCCAAATGAAGCTCAAATATCAAGCCATATCCTTTTAATTAGAGCTGGCATGATTAGAAAACTTGTCGCAGGAGTATACAACTATCTTCCCCTTGGTTTAAGAACACTAAGAAAGGTTGAAGCAATCATTCGTGAAGAAATGGATGAAGCCGGCGCTTTAGAAATCTTATCATCAGCGATTCAACCAAAGGAATTATGGGAAGAATCTGGAAGATGGCAAAAGTATGGACCAGAGTTAATCCGTTTTAAGGATCGTCATGAACGTGAATTTTGTTTAGGTCCTACTCATGAAGAAATCTTCACTGACCTTGTTAGAAATGAAATAAAATCAAGAAAAAACTTACCTATAAATCTTTATCAAATTCAAACTAAGTATCGCGATGAACTTCGCCCTCGTTTTGGCCTTATGAGAGGACGTGAATTTATTATGAAAGATAATTATTCATTTGATCTTACTGAAGAAGGCTTAAATGAATCATATGATCTAATGTATAAGACATATGAACGTATCTTTACCCGTTTAGGTTTAAATTATAAAGTTGTTCTTGCTGACACAGGAGCTATCGGCGGTAACGGTTCTCATCAATTCATGGCTATCAGTGAAGTTGGTGAAAGTGACATCGTATACTGTGATTGTGGTTATGCGGCTGATGAAGAAAAGGCAGTTTCTCGTATTGATGAATATCGTTTTAATGAAGAATTAAAACCTCTTGAACTTATCGAAACTCCACATCAAAAGAGTATTGAAGAAATCAGTAAGTTCTTAAATGTTACTCCTAAAGATGTAGTAAAATCAATGGTATATCGTGATTTATTCCATAATGAACTTGTCTTAGTCCTTGTAAGAGGTGACCGTGATGTTAACGAAATCAAAGTAGTTAACGCTCTTGGAATTGCTGAACATGAACTTACTCTTGCATCATATGATGATATCTTATCAATAGGTTCCGTTGAAGGTTTTGTTGGTCCTGTTGGACTTAACGTTAAAACTTTAGTTGACCCCGAGGTTGCTGGCATGCATAATGCAGTAGTCGGTGCCAACCAAGCAAACTACCACATGCTAAACGCTAACTATGAAAGAGACTATAATGGTACAATCGTTGATGTAAGAAACGCAACTTCAGGTGATCACTGCCCTATCTGTGGTAAACCTATGAAGATGGAAAAAGGTATTGAAGTAGGTCAAATCTTTAAACTTGGTACTAAGTACTCACTTCCAATGGGATGTACCTACCAAAATGAAGAAGGCAAGACTGTCCCAATGGTAATGGGATGTTATGGTATTGGTGTTACAAGAACGATGTCTAGTATTATTGAGCAATATCATGATGAATATGGTATTTGTTGGCCAATCAATGTTGCTCCATATCATGCGGTTATTGTACCAATTAACTATAGTGACCCTGTTATGAAAGAAGCAAGTGATAAGTTATATGAACAAATGAAGAAAGCTCATATTGAAGTTATCTTAGATGATCGTGATGAACGTCCTGGCTTCAAATTTAAAGATTGGGAATTAATTGGTATACCTTATATTATTACGATTGGTCGTCGTGCAAATGAAGGCATCTGTGAATTTAAAGTTCGTGTAACTAACGAAAAACAAGAAAAAACATTTGAAGAAGCTTTCAATATTGTTAAGACTGCAGTTGATGAAATCTAAATAGTATCTGCTTTTAGCAGGTACTTTTTTTATATAATCTCTTTCGTATTTTATTTGACTAAATAATGGTAATTTAGTATAATATTGTTGTTTTATAAAGGAGTTGATTTTTAATATGGATCCGCTGGTCCCCTTATCACAAGTATTAAGTGTAAATAATACAAGTAACTTTGTAGGTACAATCTTAATTATACTTGTTTTAATTATTTTCTCAGCTTTTTTCAGTGCAACGGAAACTGCGTTTTCTTGTTGTAACCGCATTAGAATGAAAGTAAAAGCTGAAGGAGGCAGTAAATCTGCAAAATTAGTAATGAAAGTTCTTGATGGATATGATCGTTCATTAATTACTTTATTAATTGGTAACAACATTGTTAACTTAACAGCATCATCACTTGCGACTGTTGTTTTCATGATTGTATTTAATAATAATGAAAGTTTAGCTACTACGATTTCAACTGTAGCCATGACTTTACTTATTTTCTTTTTTGGTGAATCAGTACCTAAGAATATTGCCAAGAGAAATCCTGAAAAATACTCATGTATCTTCGTTTATCCGATTGTTGTATTACATGTAATTTTTTATCCGGTAATGTTAATTTTTTATGGTATTACTTTACTTGTAAAAAAGATTTTCCATGGTGATAAAGAAGAAGCCATCATGACTGAAGATGAATTCCAAACAATTGTTGGAATCGTTGAAGAAGAAGGTGGCATCGATGAAGAAGAAAGTGACATCATTCAAGCTGCTGTTGACTTTGGTGATATCACCGTTAAAGATGTTTTGACCCCAATTGAAAAAGTATTTGGAATTGACATTAAAAAAGCATCGCGTAAAGAACTAATGAATATTTTACGCTCAACAGAATTTTCAAGAATCCCTGTTTATGATGGAGATATAAAAAATATTATTGGTATTTTTCATGTAAGAAAATTCTTAAAGAGCTATATGAAATCTAAAACATATTCACCACGTTCAGCTATTTCTGAACCACTCATTGTTCGTGACACTTTTAAACTAGATGATATGGTTGACTTCTTTAAAGAAAAGAAAGTCCACCTCGCAGTTGTAAAGAATGAACAAGGTGACACTTTAGGTATTGTTACGATGGAAGATGTTTTAGAAGAATTAATCGGTGAACAAAACTTAAAACTTGCCTCAAAAAGTGAGGTGACTAAATAATGAATCTAGTTGAAATTTTAATTTCGGTAGCCATTATTGTCTTGATTGTCTTTTCAGCGTTCTTCTCATCTTGTGAAGTTGCTTATTCAACCGTTTCAAAGTTTAAACTTAAGAACGAAGAAGAAAAAGGCAATAAAAAAGCTGTTAAAGCTTTAAAAGTTATTGATCACTATTCAGAAACTTTAACTACCGTATTAGTTGGTAACAATATAGTTAACATCTTAATCTCATCACTTGGTACTGTCCTTGCGATTAGAAAATTTGGTGAAGATAAAGGGCCTTTAATTTCCACTATCTTCCTAACAATTCTTTTGTTAATCTTTGGGGAAATTTTGCCTAAGATACTTGGTAAAAGATTTAACTATAATTTATCTTTATTTTACACCCCAATCTTTAATTTCTTTAAAATGTTATTCTTCCCAATCACTTGGGTTGTTAACAAAATCATTAATGCCTTATTTAAGCATAAAAAGGAAGAGGAACAACTTCCGACCGCAACCGATGAAGAATTAATTACCATTGTTGATGAACTTGAAGAAGAAGGCGTTATCGATGAAGATGATGAAGAATTAATTAAATCAGCAATTGACTTTTGTGATGTTACCGCTCATGAAATTATGATTCCACGTGTTGATGTTTTCGCAATCGACATTGAAGATTCTAAAGAAGACATCTTAAACAACGATGAAATCTACAAATACTCAAGAGTTCCGGTTTATGATGGTTCAATTGATAATATTATTGGAATTCTTAATACAACTGATCTAATGAAGCTCCTACTTTCTAAAGAGGAAGTTGATCTTAAATCAATGTTAATGAAGCCAATCTTTGTATTTAAAACAAAGTCAATCTCTAGTATTCTAACTGAACTTAAGACTTCGCATGTTCATCTTGCGATTGTAGTTGATGAGTTTGGGGGAACGATGGGTATTCTTACCATTGAAGATATCGTTGAAGAATTAATCGGGGATGTCTTTGATGAACTCGATGAAGTTGAAGAAGATTATAAAGAATGTGAAGATGGTTCATACATCGTTGATGGTGATATGAATATCTATGATTTCTTTGAATTAATTGAATATGATGACCGTGATTTTGAATCAGAGTACACGACTGTCGGTGGCTGGTGTACAGAAGTCTTAGAGAAATTCCCAGAAGTTGGTGATCACTTTGATTTCGCAAACATCACCGTTGAAGTAACGGAAGCTGACAAAATGAGAGTCGGTAAAGTTCATGTTACAGTCCATCCAAAAGAAGAGGATGAAGAAGATGAATAAAAGACAAGGGTTTAACCCTTGTCTTTTTGACTATTTAAAAAGTGAAAAATCATCACAGTTAACAATCCTTGTTCCATAAACATTGGTTGATGGATTAACAAAGACGATCTCACATTCATTGATGTACATAACAATCTTCTTACTCTTAGGAATTAAGACTACAACCTTTTGTTCATCATCCTTTGTTTCAAGTTTCATAAAGCAATCAATATTTTGATTTAAATACTTTGAATATGGATCAGATTTACCAGGATTGTTACCTCCACCATATTTGATTTCCCATGTTGTTTTATTGTTGATTTGAACTAAGGAATAACTTGGAAGTGAAACAAGCTTAATAAGAAATTTTCGCTTATCAATTTCAAGAATAAAATTATATGAAAAATGTTCTGCTTTATGGATTTTGTAAGAAATATTATTTTTTTCAAGTTCGTTTTTTAATGAATCTTCATATCCAGCTTTTTTAGTTATTGGAACAATAATACTAATGATAATGATTAATAAAAATATAACGGCGATAATAATTAAGAATGGCATAAATGTTCTCCTTTTTTATTATTCTATAATAATTTAAATTTATTTGCAAGAATTAAACTTTTGTTTAAACTAATAAGCAAGGCTATCATATAATGTAAATGGTGATAAGTATGAAAATAGTTGTTGGTAGTATGGATTATCGTTTACAACAATTTATTAAAGCATCAACATTTTCCGAAAAAATGTTATTAATCAATAAGATGTGTAATGTCAAAACTATCAAAGATGAATCAGACATTATTATTCCCTTTGGGATAATCATGAACAATGGTTTAATTTCTAATACTTTAGTTCATTTTGAAGAATTAATTATTACTTTAAATCCCAAGGTTGTTTATTATGGTAATCCTTTTAATACTCCATTTTTTGAAAAATTAAAAGATCGCTATGGATTTGAACTAAAATATATAAACATTAAAAACCTAAATCAAAAGTTCTTTTTCTAACAACTTGCAAAAAAAACAAATATTTAGTATAATTTACGATAGAAAATAACGAGGTGATATTATGGAATTTGGATTAAATGAAGTATTAGGAGTAATTATTTTAGTAATGAGTATTTTCCTTTTAGTCTCTGAGATTAGAACTAAAAAAGCAACTGATTTAGTAACAAACATTGTTATCGCAGCAATCCTTGTGGGAGTTTCTCTTTACAATTTAATTAAAATTGGCTTTACAAAAGATTCAATAATTATAACAGTGATATACATTATTGTTTCACTAATTAGTATTGCTTATATTATCCTATTTGTTTTACATTATCGTAAATTTAAAAATGAAAATAAACAAGAAAATAACGAATCAAACGAACAATAATTAACAATTAACCCAATAAAATTTGTAATTTTTAGGAGGCAGGTATGGCAATAGATTATGACTTACTGAAAGAACAACAAAAATATATCCGTAATTTTTCCATTATTGCGCATATCGACCATGGAAAAAGTACACTCGCAGATCGTATCTTAGAAAAAACAAAAACTGTTGAATTAAGAGAAATGAAAGACCAACTCCTTGATTCAATGGATTTAGAAAGAGAACGTGGCATTACCATTAAACTAAATGCTGTTGAATTAACCTATCATGCAAGAGATGGTCATGACTATTTATTTCATTTGATTGATACTCCAGGGCATGTCGACTTTACTTATGAAGTATCAAGATCCCTTGCATCATGTGAGGGGGCTGTCTTAGTTGTTGATGCTGCTCAAGGAATTGAAGCTCAAACGCTTGCTAACGTTTATCTTGCGATTGATAATGATCTAGAGATAATTCCTTTAATCAATAAGATAGACTTACCTTCAGCTAATCCTGAAGAAGTTAAAAGAGAAATTGAAGATGTTATTGGTCTTGATGCCTCAAATGCGATTTTAGCAAGTGCTAAGGAAGGAATCGGAATAGAAGATTTACTTGAAAGAATTGTTACGGACATTCCTTGTCCAAAAGGAGATCCAACTAAACCTGTTCAAGCTTTAATCTTTGATTCATTTTATGATCCATATCGTGGGGTAATCCCTTCAGTTCGTGTCTTTGAAGGAACCATCAAAAAAGGTGATCACATTAAAATGATGGCTACAGGGGCGGTCTATGAAGTCCTTGAAGTTGGAGTAAACACCCCAAAAGAAAAGAAGAAGGAATACTTGAGTGTTGGTGATGTAGGCTGGATTAGTGCTTCCATTAAAGATGTACAAGATGTCAGAGTCGGTGATACAATTACCATCGTTGAAAATGAAATTGATACCCCACTTCCTGGATATCGTCATCTTAACTCAATGGTCTTTTGTGGTTTATACCCGGTTGAAAGTAATCGTTATGATGATTTAAAAGATGCGCTTGAAAAACTAAAACTAAATGATGCGGCTTTAGTCTTTGAACCTGAAACTTCACAAGCCTTAGGATTTGGATTTAGAACTGGCTTTTTAGGACTCCTTCATATGGATGTTATTGAAGAAAGATTAGAAAGAGAATATAAACTTGATTTAATCGCTACCGCTCCAAGTGTTGAGTATCATGTCCTTTTAACTAATGGTCAAACTATTATTATTGATAACCCTAGTGAACTTCCTGATTTTACTAAAATCAAATGTATTAAAGAACCATTTGTAAAAGCTACCATTATGGTATCAAAAGAATATGTCGGAAACGTTATGGAAATATGTCAAAACAAACGTGGTGTTTTTGTTGGTATGGACTATATTAACGAAACAAGAGTT
The DNA here is from genome assembly GCA_934133195.1 of uncultured Bacilli bacterium. GTDB lineage: Bacteria > Bacillota_I > Bacilli_A > ML615J-28 > CAG-313 > UMGS75. The sequence continues at coordinate 49,844 of CAKPAZ010000001.1, forward strand.
GTATTAAAGTATGACCTACCATTAACAGAAATCGTTTATGATTTCTTTGATCGCTTAAAATCAACTACTAAAGGTTATGCTTCATTTGACTATGAACTATCTGACTATCGTGAATCTAACCTTGTAAAGATGGATATTCTTTTAAATGGAGAAAGAGTCGATGCCTTATCAGTAATTGTTCATCGTGATTTCGCCTATGCAAGAGGTCGAACTTTAGTTGAAAAACTTAGAAGATTAATCCCACGTGCACAGTTTGAAATTCCTGTACAAGCAGCGGTTAATGGTAAGATTATCGCAAGAGAAAACATTGCGGCATTACGTAAAGATGTTCTAGCAAAATGTTATGGTGGTGACATTTCTCGTAAGAAGAAACTTCTAGAAAAACAAAAAGAAGGTAAGAAACGAATGAAACAAGTAGGAAGTGTTGAGATTCCTCAAGAAGCCTTCTTAGCGGTTTTAAAACTTGATAATTAATCAAATCTTTATTTTAAGATTTGATTTTTTTTATTGTTTAGTATATAATAAGGTTTGGTGATTATATGTTTGGATTATATTTACATATTCCATTTTGTAAAAACATCTGTAAATATTGTGATTTTTATAAAATGGTTGTCTCAAGATCATTACAAGAAAAAACAATTGATTACATCATTAAAGAGATAAAACTAAGAAAGATATCTCAATATCAAATTGATACTATCTACATTGGGGGAGGCTCTCCTAGTAGTTTAGATGATGATTTATTTGAGAAACTTTTATTCAACCTCTCACAAGTCACTAATTTTGATGATTTAAAAGAGTTTACCATTGAATTTAATCCAAATGACATAACAACTGAAAAAGTAAAAATATTACAAAAATATAAAGTCACAAGAGTAAGTATTGGAATTCAATCCTTTAATAAAAAATTACTAGAAACTCTCGGAAGAATTCCTTTTGTAAGTTTTGAAGAATTGCAAGAAAAAATCAAACTTTTAAATACTTATAATATCACTAACATTAATGCTGATTTAATCTATGCCATCCCTGGTGAAACCTTAGATGAATTAACTGATGATGTTGAAAAAATGATGATGTTACCAATTACACATCTTTCTTGTTATTCATTGATTCTTGAGGAACGTTCAATTCTTTATTATGAGTATACCCATAACAAAATCAAACTTGTTGATGAAACTCTTGATGAAGCAATGTACAAAAAAATTAATGAAATCTTAAAAAGAAATAATTTCATTCATTATGAAACTAGTAATTATTCAAAATCAGGTTTTAACTCCCTTCATAACTTAATCTACTGGCATCGTGATGACTATTTAGGAATTGGACCTGGAGCATCATCAACAATTGGTAATCATCGTTTTACTAATACTCATAACTTAAATGAATATTTTTTAGGAATTGATAATAAAAATATCAAATACGCTGAAGATATTATTGATTCTAAAAAAGATCAACAAGAGTTAATGGTAATGATGAATTTAAGATTAAGTGAAGGAATTAATAAAAAAACCTATTTTGAAAGATTTAATGAAGATGTCAAAGAAACCTTTCCAACTATTTTAGAATTATTAAAGGAAGGTTTACTTGAAGAAACATCTGATAGTATTAAAATTCCTCTTAAGTATTTTTATATTTCAAACTACATAATTGTGAAAATAATTTAACGATTGAAAGGAGAAGATGGTATGGAAGAAATCGTTGTTGAGTTTACGGCGTATCTTGCGAGTGAAAAGATGAAAAGTAATAATACGATTGAATCGTATAAGAGTGATATCTTAAACTATCTTTACTTTTTAGAAAATGTTAAATACATTAAAGATTTAAAAACTGTTAAAACCGAAACCATCTTAGAATATTTAAGCTATCTTAAAAAACTTGGTTATTCTGCAAGGTCAGAATCAAGAGCTTTAAGTGCTTTAAAATCTTTTTATAAATTTCTTTGTTTAGAAAACTACATTGAGACTAATCCGGTTATTACTATCAGTGCTCCAAAACTTGATAAAAAATTACCAGTCGTATTATCGGTTGATGAAGTAATGAGTCTTTTAAATATTTTAAATGATGACACACCATATAACGCAAGAAATCATGCCATGATTGAAGTAATGTATGGAACGGGACTTAGAGTATCGGAACTTGTTAATCTAAAACTTAGTGAACTTCATTTAACCGATAAAATGATTTCTACTGTCGGTAAAGGTAGTAAAGAAAGATTAGTTCCGATTAATGACTATGCATCGGTAGTTTTAAGAAATTACATTATTAACTTTAGACCCCAACTTTTAAAAAAAGGTAAAGATCCTAGTTATGTTTTTTTAAATAATCTTGGTGAACCTTTATCAAGACAAAGTTTTTTCTTGATTTTAAAAAGACTTGCTAAAGAAGCAGGGATTGAAAAAGAAATTTCTCCACATACCCTTCGTCATTCTTTCGCAACCCATCTTTTAGAAGCTGGTACTGACCTTCGTTACATTCAAGAAATGCTTGGGCATGAAGATATTTCTACCACCCAAATTTATACCCATTTAAGTAAACAAAAAATAAAGGATGTCTATTCAAAAGCACATCCGAGAGGAGATAATCATGAATAAATTTAAACGTATATTTGTTATTGTTGCTGACTCCCTTGGAGTTGGTGAAGCTGATGATGCTAAACTTTATAATGACCTTGGAGCGAATACTTTTGGTCATATCGCTGAAGGAATGCCAACTTTCAACATTCCGACATTAACTAAACTTGGTATTGGTAATATTTGTAAAAATACTAAAGTTTTACCTGTTGAACATCCAATGAGTGTTTGTACAAGAATGAAAGAAATTAGTAAAGGAAAAGATACTTTAACTGGTCACTTTGAAATCATGGGTTTAAAAGTTACTAAACCTTTTCCATCATTCACGGATACTGGATTCCCAGAAGAACTAATTAAAATGTTAGAAGACTTTAGTGGTAGAAAAGTCATTGGTAATGTAGCCGCAAGCGGTACAGAAATCATGAAAGACCTTGGCGAAGAACAAATGAAAACTGGAGCATTAATCGTTTATACATCCGCTGACTCTGTCCTTCAAATTGCTGCGAATGAAGAAATCATTCCCCTTGAAGAACTTTATAACGTTTGTGCATATGCCAGAAAGATTACTATTGAAAACCCTGAATGGCAAGTAGGTCGTATTATCGCAAGACCATTTGTTGGTCATTCTCGTGAAACTTTTACAAGAACTACTAATCGTCATGACTACGCTATCAAACCTTTTGCGAAGACAACCTTAAACTTCTTACAAGACAAAGGTTATGATGTTATTTCAGTTGGTAAGATTTATGACATTTTTGATGGCTATGGAATTGATGAATCCCATCGTACTAAATCAAATCATGATGGTATGGAACAAACAATTAGTCTTTTAGATAAAGATTTTACAGGACTTTGCTTTGTTAACCTTGTTGATTTTGATGCTTTATATGGACATCGTCGTAATCTTCCAGGATACCATCAAGCCATTGAAGAATTTGACCAAGATTTAACAACATTTATTAGTAAAATGAATGATGATGACTTATTAATGGTGGTTGCAGACCATGGAAATGATCCAATTCATCATGGTACTGACCATACAAGAGAAGATGTTCCGCTTCTTGTATATCATAAAAATATTAAAGGTAAACGCCTTAGTGATTTAGTTTCTTTCGCATGTGTCGGAAAAACAATCTGTGAAAACTTTGGAACCGAATCACCTACTATTGGTACTTCAATCTTAAAGGAGATTACGGAATGAGAGAACAAAGAATATTCAAATTTGATAACAAAACCAACATTGTTTCCTATATCTGGAAAGAAGAAGGCATGAAAGTAAGAGGATGCTTGGAAATCTTCCATGGTATGGCGGAAAATATCTTAAGATTTGATGAAATGGCAAACTATTTTGTTAAAGAAGGTTTTATTGTAATTGGCCATGACCACTACGCTCATGGTGATTCCGCTGAATCAATTGAAAAAATCGGTGAATGTACCGACTATGACTTTATGGATGCGGTCGTTAAAGCGATGAAACTTGTTCGTGATGAGTATGATGAATACTTTCAAAACACTAAACGCTGTCTATTTGCTCATTCCATGGGATCAATGGCAGCTCAAAGATACATCCAAAAATACCCTAATGACTTTGACTATGTCGTATTAAGTGGTACTGACATCGGGGGTGGAAAGTATAAATTTGGAAAACCCCTTTTAAAACTCTTCACCAAAGAAGGTAAAATCAAATACTCTAACTTTGTCTTAAACATGTCAACTACTGGCTTCAACAAAAAATTCAAGAAAGATCATCCTAAGTATGGTTGGCTTAGCCGCAATCCCGAAAATATCAAAGCCTTTGAAGAAAGTCCATACTGTGGTAAAGACTTCCCAACTAACTATTTCTACTCAATGGCTAAAATGATGTGTGAAAATGTCAAACCTGAGAATTTGAAACGCATAAACCCTAAAGTTAAAATTTTCATCTATTCAGGAAAAGAAGACCCTGTTAGTAATTATGGAAAGTCAATCTTAAAATTAGAAAAGCTTTATAAAAAGTATGGATTAAATGTTACCTCTAAAGTCATTCCTAATGCCAGACATGAGGTTCATAATGAAAATGATGAAATTAAACAAGAATTATTTAAAACAATTCTAGATTTTTATACAAAATAACTAAAAAATATAACTGTCAAGCCCTAAAAAGCTTGACTTTTTTCATTTATAAAACATTATTATTTTAAAAAATAAAGCCAAAAAAGGCCATATTTTCGCATTTTTATTATTAAACTGAATAAATACTAATAACTACATTCAAATCAAAAATACCCTTATTTTTAGGCTCAAACACATGAAATGAATATTAATATAATAAATATTTTATAAATTAAAGCTCATATAAGCATTAAATCTAAAAGATCACAAATGAAATGAATAAATACTAATAAATGAATATAAATCAAAAATACCCCCTAAAATGCCCTTCCTAGAAAAGATGAAATAAAGAAAGCAAGATAAATCACCATCCACCTTTTATAAGAAGGCTATAAAAATACCTGATTTGAATAAAAAACAGAAAATAACAGTCAATTGGTTAATCACTACTAAACAAATAAGAAAATGAAAAACAAATGATTATAAAAAAAACAGACAAAGGGATATAAAAATAACCCTTCTCAGAACGGATGAAAAATAAAAAGCTGATTAATTATCAATTCAAATTATGCTTTATTTATAAACGATATCCACAATGGTAATTATTTTATCAACAATCATATTATAGTTATCAACCTATAGAAATGTGGATATCAACTTATTCACAATTGATAAATAATTGTTAATTTATCTTGATTTTACTTTGCTTTTTTATTGGTTAACATAATATATATTATAGGAAGTAAAATACACATATAGTAATTCTTTTAAAAGAACCATTAAACACTTCATCTACCATATTTGGAGTGTTTATTTGTCGAATTTTATCATTTCTTGTCTTTAAACTAACTCATTTTAACATTTATGACTATATTTAAAAAGTGTCATAATAAAGGTTAAAAAGGCTCTTTTTCTCTCTTTACCACATAATCTGTTTATTTATTCACATCAGTGTTGAAAACTCAAATTTACCCCTTTTTTATGGTTCATGCTCTTTTATACTTATAGACAATAAAAAAAGCCAATCTCACTTATTTTAGAGATTGACTATATAATTTAAATTATTAATTATTCGTCTTTATTTTTTTCAAACGCTCTAGGAACGGTTTATTCTAATCTTGATACTACATTTAAACCAAGTTCTTCAGCGAGTTTGTATACTTCCTTAGTCGCATCATCATTTAGATACTTAAAGAAATGTGCATCATCGTTTATAATGACTTTAGCATTCATCTTTTTTACCAGTTTCCAAAATTCATATTTTGGATAGCCATAGCTTAAATGACCATCTGGGGTAATGTAAGATATTTTCTTTCTAATACAATTTCTAACTCCATTAGCGTTAAGTTCAAGTAAAACGTTATGCTCCATCGCCGTTTGAATGATGGATTGTGCGACTTTTTCACATTCATCGTCCCACACACCGTATTTTACACAGTAAATATCAGGATGAGCAACAATCTTGAAGTATCCACTTTTAATTCCGTTTACAACACTTTCTTCATAAGCTCTAATTGATTCATGACTTTGTGGATCGTAGATATTATGATAGTGATCTTTTAACCAGTAATAATGTTGTCCTAAAATCAAAAAGTCGAGTTCACGTAAAAACTTTTTATAATATTCATCCATTTCAGGAAAATACTCAATTTCTAGTCCACTATATACTTTAATACCTTCTTCTTGTTTTGCTTGATGAATATCATCTAAATAGATATTTTCATATTCATCCATTGACATACGTCTTGAGTAAAAGTAAGCTAAAATTGAATCAATTAATGGCCCATGATCAGTAATCGCAATTTCTTTATAGCCATGAGCTCTCGCGTATTTAACGTAATCACTCGCGGTACCCTCAGCATGCTTGCATAAGTAAGTATGTGTATGATAATTAGTCTCGATTTTCATAATTACCTCCGAATAATACCCTTGGATCATCATCTGAAATCAATTTAACCCATCTAGCACTACGGCCTTTGCCGAGTGGCATGATAACTTTTTCATCACGCAACTTAAATAAGGCACGATTAAGCGTTGATTCACTAACATTTGGATGATATTTTCTCACATCTTCTTTGGTGAAGGTATAAGGCATGCGTAGAATGGTTTGTTCTAGACCATCTGACTTAAACATGCGTTTCTCATAGACTTTATTTTTAAGAATTTCACTTAATTTTTGATAGTTTTCTTCAATCATCTTTAATACTTTCATCATAATGACATTAACTTGGAGAGGACTGGTTGGAAAATTAACATAACATAACTTTTTTAACTCATTCCAGGAGGTTTCATCTGATAATATGCTTTCAAAAAAGCTAAAATACTTAAAACAAATACATCCAGATTTTAACATCATATAATATAAAGCTAAAAGACAAGCGAAATCAGAATGATTATCATAAGGTTTCATAATATCCATCTGTAAGTAAGTTACCATACTTAGGTAGATAGCTTCATATGATTTGTTTTGAAGATTTTTGTGATATTCGTTTAACATATTCTCCAGCATTGCTCTAATACTAGTCTTTTTGGGGTCAAATTCAGTTACTAAAAGTTCATTATAGATACGATTAGTAAATTTAGTTGAATTTTTACCAAAGATTTTGTTCAAATATTGTAATAAATCACTACCATTAAAAGGAAATTCGTTTGCGTCATTAATGATAGTACGTAATACTTCTTTAATCGCGGTAACAGCTTGTTCTTCTTTGTTTAAACTATTGGATCCTTTAGTTATAAGTAATCGCATACGGTTATCACTAACCTTTAAATTCAAGTACTTACACAAGAATTCAACCTCTTTTTCAAGATTTTTTTCGATTAATTGTTGAGCTGTATCGCCTAGTTTTTCTTCGATATCTTCATTTTTTCCCATCCACTTATAGACATTAAGCAGTTCATTTAAGATTTGAGGAGGAATTAAATTGCTTTTTAATGCTTCATAGTTATTCATAATATCACCATTTAAATTATACTTGAAAATCACATTTTTTTCAAATAAAAAGAATGGTATAATTAAATACCATTCGGATTTTTTTCACTTTTAAAAAGAAAAGGAATAACGCCAATCGCTAGAAACGCAATCAAACCATAGATAAGAATTGTAATAACTGGAATATGACTGATGGAATCAGGGATAAGTTGAGTTATCACAAAGGCAATTCCTACAAAGAAAATACCAACTAAGGTTCTAATAACCTTCTTCAAAGGCGTAATATCAGTAGTAAATTTAATACATTTGTTCTCTACAAAGGCTCCTAAACAAAAGCCAATAAGTAAACCATAACCTCTAATGAAGTCGTGTTCAGCATTTTTAAAGAACATAAACGGTAAAAATAGAATTGAAGTAATTAGATATATTAGGAACTTTTTTTGAGGAAATTTATTAAGTAGGAAAAAGGAAAGAAAAGTAATACCAAGACCAAGTAAGAGTCCAACCACAACATCATGAGGAAAATGAACCCCCAAATAAAGCCTTGAAATAGGAATTAAAACCATTAAAACAATACAAACGATTCTAACCCACTTCTTCTGAAAGCTAAGAATGATACTACCATATAGGGAACCTGCAATCTGACTATGTCCACTAGGAAATGAGGATCCGGTAGCACTGTCTGATAATTTACTATTTTTGAATTTCTGTAAATGCTCTTTACCTTCATACATAAAAGGACGTTTAGAATTTACAAAACTCTTAATTAAGCCATTGAAACAAACCGATGTAAGAATGGCATAGCCGATTTTTTCACCTTTTTCTTTGTCGAAGCACCAATAAATAATTCCAAGTATCGCAATTAAAAAGACACTTCCACCGAGTTGACTGATTATATAAAAGAAAACATCAAAGAATTTGTTACCAATTTTATAAAACCATTCTAATATACTAAATTCAAATTCTAACATAAACTAAATTAACTATAAACGCGAACGTTTCTTGTTTGCTCCTTCTTTAAGACTTTACTAGCTTTAGCAAGTTCATATAAAGTTTTAACTTCATGAATTGTTAAACTACGTACTTCACCTTCTTTTAGATCATCAATCTTAATATTACCAAATCTAACACGGGTAAGTCTTTTTACTTCATGACCTATCGCATTAAACATTTCTTTTACTTGATGATATAAACCTTCAGTAATGGTAATACGAACTAAACTTGAGTTGTTCTTTCGATCTAAACTTTCGATTTCTGCGAGTGCAGGAAGGGTCATACGACCATTAAGTTTAACACCTTTTTCTAGTTTTGTCAAATCCGCTGAAGTCATAATACCTTTAACTCTAACTAAATATTCTTTTTGAATACCACTGCTTGGGCCTACCATTTGATTCATAAAGTCGCCATCATTAGTTAGAAGGATAACGCCTTTTGTATCATAATCAAGACGACCAACTGGAAACAAATGATCATCTTTTAAATCTGATGGTATACAATCAATAACGGTTGTTCTTCCATGTTCATCACTACATGAAGAGATAACCCCACGTGGTTTATTTAATGCATAATATTTTTTTTGTAGTCTTACTAAAACTACATCATCAACAGTTACTTCATCTCTTGGTCCAACCTTATAACCAAGGGTATTTACAACCTCACCATTTACTTTAATTCGTCCCTCTAAGATCAATTCTTCTGCTTTGCGGCGGGAGGTAATACCACTAGCAGCGATGCGCTTTTGTATTCTTTCCATTATTTCCTCCAAAAAATTCCCAATTTTGTTAAGTATATTATACCAAAATCGTCATTTTTTTGCAATCAAAATAATCACATATTTTTACAAAATTCGCTTTCTTTTTAAATTTTCAAGTTTAAGCCCCAAATTGCATGTTTAATCAAAAGATAAAAACCTTAATTAATAACTATTTGTATTATAAAAAAGCAAAAATTCATCCATTTTTCTCATCAAAAAGCCATTCTTAAAACGTCTAAAATAGCGTTTCAAAGGTAATTATTAACCTTTTTTTCATCTCAAACGCTCTAAGAAAGGTTTAATCAAACAAATACTTTAAACATTAAACTAATGATTTTTATGAATTTCTAAAAAAAAAAGAGTAGAAAAATTAAATTTTCTACTCATTAATTGATTAACCAATCTATTAAATTTATACATTTAATTCCCTTATAGGAAACAAAATCATTTTGATCAAGGGTTAGAATTATCTTTTCATAGTTATCATCAATCTTCATTAAAGGAGTTAATTCTCTTTTTCTGACATCATCATTTGTCATGCTTTCAGTTACTTGAAAATAGATTTTTTCATCTTGTTTTGTCGCAATAAAATCAATTTCTAAATTATCTATTTTTCCAATTGAAACATCATAACCTCTTTTTAACAATTCAAAATAAACGATATTTTCAAGAATATGACCTCTGTCAATGTCTCTAAATCCCAATAAATAATTTCTTAAACCGATATCTACAATATAGTATTTTCCAAGAGTTCTTAGGTATTCTTTACCCTTTATGTCAAAGCGTTTAATATCATAAAAGAAATAACTTTCAAGTAAAGCTTCAACATATGCTTGGACAGTATGCGCACTTGGTGATTTCTTACGATTGTTTTCTTCTAACAAACCTTCATTTACTAAGACATTACCGATGTTGGAAATGGAGATATTATTTCCAATATTATCAGCGAGGAATAAAACAATTTTTCTTAACAAGAATGAATCAGTGATTCGTTGTTGTCCTCTTCTTTTTTCTTTTTCTAAAATATCTCGAACAATTACGGTTGAGTAGACTCCATCTAATAAAGTAAAGGCTTTTTCTTGTTCAAGTCCAACCTCAGAAATACCAGGCATACCACCAAATCGAAGGTAAGCATTAAATATATCTTCAATATTATATTGTAGGTTATTTTTATCATAAACAACCTTCCTTTTCTTATTTAAAGCATCAGTAAGTTCTTTGATTTTAAACTCATGAAACTCTAAAAATTCTTCAAATGATAGAGGTAGCATCTTGATTTCTACGCATCTGCCTGATAGATAAGTTGAGTATTCCGATGATAATAAGTATGCATTTGAACCAGTAATATAAATATCACAATCAAAGTCTACACGAAATGAATTTACAGCATCCTCCCAAGAATCAATGCGTTGTAATTCATCAAAAAACATATACATTTTTTTATGAGGAATAATCTTATTTTTAACATAATGATATAGTTCATCAACATTCATTTTTCTAAAATCATAGGATTCAAAATTAATATTAATTATTTGTTCTTCATTAATTCCTTGTTCTAAAAGATATTGAATCATTAGTTTCAATAAACTTGACTTACCACATCTACGGATACCGGTAATTACCTTGATTGGTTCGGTATCTTTAAATCCGATTAATTTGTTAAGGTAAATATCTCTTTTTTTAAGTTTTTGGGCTGTTATCATAGTCTTAACCTCCAAAAATATTATACTACATTCTTTAAAAATAATCTAAGTTTTTGCACTCAACTGCAGAAACTTTTTATTTTTGAAAGTTTTTGCAGTAAAATGCAATAACTTTACTATTTCATTAATATTATTTACCTAAAAATTAACCTTTATAAAACAAATAACAGAAGAAAAAAACAAAAAGAAAAGTTAAAACATCATTTAATAAACCAATCTTTAATGAATTACCAATATTATTTAACTTTATACTACCAAAATATAAAGCAATAACATAGATCGTTGTATCGTTACATCCTTGAATAATTGATGAAATCTTCGCTGTAACAGAATCAACCCCATAATTTTCAAAGATTTTAACCATCATTACCATGGCACTACTACTAGAAATTGGTCTTAAAAAAGCTTGGAAAAACAACTCTGGCTTAAGGACTTTAGTTGGAATAATTGATGAAATAATATCAATAATTCCACTATTTACAAAGACGTTTATCGCAACAATTAAGATAAAAATAGTTGGAAAAATATTAAGAATTGTCTTATAGTTATTTTCAATTCCTCTGGAAAAAGAATCAAACGCATTAACCTTTTTAATGATACCATAGATTACAATAAATAAAATATAAAAAACTACAACTTTCATTTCTTAGCTCTTCTTTTTTCAACCACATAAAATAAACGATCAAGGAGAATGGCCATTGTCGCTGAAACTGTCGTACCAACAATCATCAAGGCAAGGAGTGATGGTTCATTAGTTCCATGATACATCGCTCTAATTCCTAAAATGGTAGTTGGAAAAAGGGTTAAGGAACTAACATTCATTAGAATAAAAGTAATCATACTTCTTGATGGTTTATCTTTATTTTCGTTCTTCTTTTGAAGTTCACTGAAAGCTTTAAGTCCTAGTGGGGTTGCGGCTGAACCTAGACCAAGTAAGTTAGCAATGATGTTTGAAGCGATATATTCTAAAGCAATGTCATCAATAGTAAGTTCAGGATAAAGTTTTAATAGGGGCTTTTTAAAGATTCTTGTAAGGTTTTTGATTAGCCCACTTTCAATCGCAATATTAAATATTCCACCCCAAAAAAGGATCACCAAAGCTACATTAAAAAAGATTTGAAAAGCATCATTTGCACTATTCATAATGATTTTTCCCATTGAATCTATGTTTCCTGTAAAGACACTAACAATGATACCAACGATTAAGAGAACGTTCCAAATACGATTAATCATCACTTTTACCTCTCAAACGCTCTGAGAAAGGTTGTATTTGAAAATTACTTAGTAATTTAAAGTAACTATTTTCTTCTTCTAAATATAGTTTTTCAAAGGATTCATGGATTTTCCAATCATTGTAAGCATCTAAGGTAACGACGATAATTCCTTTATTGTCCTTTTCAAAATAACTAACCAACGTTCTTCCCGCATGTTTAGTATAACCCGTTTTACCACCTCTGATATATTCATTATAATGAAGCATACGGTGTTTATGTCTTAAATAAAACTTCTTATCTCCTTCGGTTATTACTTTATTTTTACAGCCAAAAAACTCTAAAAAGTTTTTATTACTTAAAGCATACTTTGTTATTAAGGCCATATCATATGCACAGGTATAGTTGTTAGTCGTATCATCAAGTCCAGTCGCATTATAAAACTTGGAATACTTCATTCCGGCTTTTTTACCTACTTCATTCATCTTTTCAATAAAGTCAGTTGTACCATTTCCATACCCCTTAACTAGACTATTTCCCGCGTCATTTCCGGATACCATCATTAACCCATATAATAAGGTAGCAATACTTACCATATTTCCTTCTTCTAGATACATTTTTGATCCTTCAACATTAATCATATCATGTGTTATCAATAAATAATCATCTAGATTATAAACTTCAAGAGCGGTAATACAAGTTAATATCTTAGTAATCGAGGCTGGCAACATTATTTGATAGGCATTCTTTTCATATAAGATTTCTCCACTTTTTTCATCAATTACGATACAAGCTTTACTACTTACTTCAAAATCAATTGGTTTTTTGTTAATCGTTACTAGATCTCTAGCACTAATATAACTTTTAACTTTAATAATCGCAATAATAACTATGACATATAATACATATCCAAGTAGTTTTAATAGTTTCTTTCTCATGTTTTTCACCATTACATTATATTCACGACTATTAAAAAAAATAAATAAACCCCAAAAAATTGAGGTTTATTTCCATTTATTTTTAACTATTTCATACACTTCATTAATGGTTTCATCAAAATTTTGACGATTAATCTTGATATGAATGACATTATCTTTATTACGATACCAAGTAAACTGACGCTTTGCGAAATGACGAGTATTCTTCTTTATATTATCAATGGCTTCATCTAAGGTAATTTCATTATTTAAATAAGGTAATAACTCTTTTAAGCCAATTGCTCCTTTTGCAGTTTTACTTAAAGTAAAATGATCATTTAAGTATTTTACTTCTTCGACTAATCCATTTTGAACCATTTCATCTACTCTTTTATTGATGGTTTCATATAGGCTTTCTCTTTCATCTTCAAGGAAAAAGACTAAAGCGTCATAGACTAATTTATTATTAAATGAATTAACAGTTCCTGTTGTTTTAGATAGTTCAATTGCTCTAATTACTCTTTTACGATTGTTCATATGAATCTTTAGAGCAGCCTCAGGATTTAGGTTTTCTAACATCTTGTGAAGTTCTTCGTTTGAATATTCATCATACATCGACTCATCTTCTCTACTTGAGTCTTCTGGAAATTGATAATCATAGATAACGCTATCTAAATATAATCCACTACCACCAACAATGATGGGGATGATACCTTTTGTATTTAAGGTATCAACTAAGGTTCTTACTTTTTTTTGATATTCGGCTACAGAAAATTCTTTACTTGGTTCTAAGATATCAAACATGTAGTGAGTAATTCCCTTTTTTTCTTCTTCTTTGATTTTCGCTGTAAGAATATTCATGTGTTTATAAACTTGGAAAGCATCACCATTTATTATTTTTGTATGTAGTTTTTCAGCAAGCTTAACCGAAAGCTTTGTTTTACCCACTCCTGTAGGTCCGGCAATAATAATTACTCTATTCATTACATTACTCGCTTAAACATTTTTTCAATTTCATATTCGGTAAACTTGATAATAGTAGGTCTACCATGAGGACATGTATAAGGAAAATTACATTCATCAAGTTTTTTCATTAAGGCTTGAACTTCAAGTTCGGTAATACTCATGTTACCTTTAATTGATTTTTTACAGCTTAACGTTTTAGCAAGACTATCAAACATTACTCCTTTATTGACATTACGATTAGTAATAATATGATTTATAATGTCACGTAAAAATTCCACACAATAGTCTTTTGGAATCCAAGCAGGAACAACTCTAACAATAATGGTTGTTGGTCCAAATTCTTCAAGTTCAATCCCAAGTCTTGTTATTTCATCCTTCTTTTCTAGGATTAGAGGAATCGATGAGATATTATATTCAAGTTTAATCGGAACAAGGAGTTCATAGGTATTGTTTGATGGAGTTGAAAGTTCTTTACTAATCTTTTCATACATAAACCTTTCCATTGCGGCATGTTGATCAATTAAGTATAAGTCTTTTTGATATTCCATTAGTAAATATGTTTTTGCATATTGGCCAATGTAGGTAAAATGTTGAAAGAAAACTTTATCATTTTCTTTAAAGATTGGGACTTCTCGATAAGTAACTTTAGGTTCTTCTTTGATGATTTCAACAGGTGATTCTTCACTTTCTTCTTCATTTTCCGTTGTTGGCTTAGCTTCATCAAACATTTCCCACAACGATTCAGTGGGTATTTCATCAACTTTTTTGGTTTCAAACGCTGTAATTGGGGTTACATTTTGTGGAATGTTGTCATCGTTTGTCTCAAGTTCATTAATAATCATTTCTTTTTTTATAAGATTTGTATAGATAGTTCTTGTAATTAATGACTTTAAACTAGCCTCATCAGTAAACCTAATTTCAAGTTTTGAGGGGTGAACATTAACATCAACAAGGGATGGATCACATGATATACTTAAGACCGTAACTGGATATTTACCAATTGGAAGAATAGTTTTATAAGCATCAGTAATCGCATATACTAAACTCATATTTCTAATGATTCTTCCATTAACAATCAAATTAATACTATTTCGGTTTGATCTATTGATGGTATTATTTGTTGTCATACCTTCGATTTCATATAGTTCATTCTTATTATTAAAATGAACTAAGTTTTTAGCAACCATACTTCCATAAGTCTCATTGATGATAGATTCAATATTCCCATCACCATTTGTTTGAATTAAGGTTTTTCCATTATTAACTAAAGTAAATGATACATCACTTCTCGCAAGGGCCATACGGTTAATAAAAGCCGTTACATGTGATAATTCTTGAGGAATACTTGATAGATGTTTAAATCTAGCAGGGGTATTATAGAATAAATCAGCTACCTCAATTTTGGTACCAACATTCATTGGGGAAGGATTTTTTTCAATTAATTTTCCTCCCTCGTAGTAGTAGTAATAACCATCTAGAGAGTTAGTACTTGAGGTAATCGTAAATTTAGATACTGCTGAAATGGAAGGTAGGGCCTCACCTCTAAATCCTAAAGAGGTAATATAAAATAAGTCATCACTGGTTTTAATTTTACTTGTTGCATGTCTTTTTAAAGCAACAGGAATTTCATCTTGAGTCATACCATAGCCATTATCAGTTACAATGATTTTCTTTAAACCACCATCGATTAATTCAACCTTAATCTTTGTAGCACTTGCGTCTAGGCTATTTTCAACTAATTCTTTGACAACACTTGATGGACGTTCTACTACTTCTCCGGCTGATATTTTATTTCTTAAATCTTCAGATAATTCAATAATTGGTTGTTTATTCATTCTTATTTACCTCATCTTTAAGTTTTGAAAGATATAATAAAGCATCAATTGGTTTCATTGAGTCAAGATCAACATTCTTTATTTCATTATATAATTCTTTTAAACGGGGGTCTGTTTTATCAATAATTACTGGTTCTTTATAGTTATTAATCGATAATTCTTCAGAATTATAGTGATTAGATGATTCTAACTTTTCAAGGATATCCTTAGCTCTTAAAACAACAGGTAGTGGTATTTTTGCAAGACTGGCGACATTGATACCATAACTTTCATCAGATGGACCTGGAACTACCTTATGAAGGAAGATTAAATCTTCTAGGTTTTCCCCTACTTTAGCCTCCACATGAACATTCTTTAAGAAACCTAAGCTCTTGTCAAGGTTGGTAAGTTCATGATAGTGGGTCGAGAATAAACATTTAGCTTTAACATTGTTATGTAAATATTCAATAATTGCTTGAGCTAAACTCATACCATCATAGGTTGCGGTACCACGACCAACTTCATCAAAGATAATTAAACTTTGTTCCGTCGCATTACTTAAGGCTTCATTTACTTCCAACATTTCGACCATGAAGGTTGATTCTCCTCCCATAATGTTGTCACTTGAACCAATTCTAGTAAAGATTTGGTCAAAGATTGGAAGGGTGGCTTTAGTTGCAGGAACAAAGGAACCTATTTGAGCCATAATCGCTATCAAAGCATTTTGTCTCATGTAAGTACTTTTACCACTCATGTTAGGTCCGGTAATTAATAATACCTTATCAGCATTATATAGTGTTAAATCATTAGGAATAAATTCTCCCTCGATTACATCTTCAATTATTGGGTGACGTCCACCAATTATTTCTAAATCATTATATAAGGAAAAAGTAGGACGAACATAGTTATTCTTTTTAGCAACCTCACTTAATGATATTAACATGTCAAGTTCGGAAATGATACTTGATAGTTTTTGTAACATTACGGTATTATCTTTGCATTGTTCACGAATTTCATTAAAGATTTTTACTTCAAGTTCAATACTCATCTCACTAGAACGAAGGATTAAAGCCTCACGTTCTTTTAGTTCTTGAGTAATGTAACGTTCAGAATTGCTGGTGGTTTGTTTTCTAATATATCCATATTCATCTTTTACCATTTCAAGGTTAGATTTTGTAACTTCAATATAATAACCAAAGACACGGTTGTAACCAACCTTTAAGTTTTTGATACCAGTTCTTTCTCTTTCACGTAGTTCAAGATTAGTTAGATATTCACGATTGGTACTACCAATGTTTCTAATTTTATCTAGTTCTTCATTAAAACCATTTTTAATTACATTGCCATCTTTTAAGCTATAACCAGCATTCTCATCAATTGATCTAAATAAAAGACTATGTAATTCTTTAAAGTCATTGATGGTCTCACCGATTTGAGGTAAGACTTTACCTTTCATTTTGGATAGAATTAACTTAATATTTGGTAGGACACCCAAGGAAATACGTAATTGAATTAAATCTTTAGGGGTTAGGTTACCATAACTGATTCTACCAACAATTCTTTCAAGGTCATAGATTTCTTGTAATTGGGTTTTTAAGTCATTGGTATGAAGATAATTACGATGTAATTCATCGATAATATCTAATCTTTGATTAATTTTATTTAGGTTAACTAAAGGGTATAAAAGACTTTTCTTTAAGAATCTTGATCCCATTGCTGTTGAACAGTGATCAAGAACTACAAATAAATTATTCTTAAACTTTACCCCTTTGTTTGTTTCGACAATTTCTAAGTTTCTAATACTATTCTCACTAAGTCTTAGATAATCTTTAGTTTGATATCTTGTAAATGGTTGTAAATGGACAAGCACACGCTTTTGCGTTTGTACAACATAGAAAAGTAATCGCTTAGCACATTCTTTTTCTTTGTCATTTAATCCATCAACTAAATGATCCATGTAAGAATCTATGTTAGTATCATCACTATAAGAAATTAAAATACCATAATTGTTACTCAAAAATTGACAAATCGAGTGATTAAAGTTTTTAGAAACAACAATTTCTTTAATCGAAAGTTTTGATAATTCACTATATACCAGTTCAATTGAATCAAATGAAGTAATCTTAGTTTCTCCGGTTGATAGTTCAATGTAAGCTAGGAAATAACCATTTGGGGTTTTATCAACACATCCTAAGTAACTATTGTTCTTTTCATTTAAATACTCTTGGTCAATGTTAGTTCCTGGTGTTACAATTTTAACGATATCACGTTTTACTAGTTTTTGACCATTAGGTTCTTCTAGTTGTTCAACGATGGCTACTTTATAACCTTTTTCTGATAATCTTTCAATGTAACTATTAACTGCGTGATGAGGAACTCCACACATCGGAACACGATCATTTTGGGTACCAGCATCACGACCGGTTAAAACAATCTCTAGCTCACGACTTGCAACTAAGGCATCATTAAAAAACATTTCATAGAAATCACCTAAGCGAAAGAAAACTAAAGTATCAGGGTATTGTTCTTTAATTTCTAGGTATTGTCGCATCATTGGGGTGTATTTATTTTTGTCAATATTTTCATACATAGTCTTCACCTACTTTAATTTCATGTACGTATATTTTATCATAAATTGTCAAAAAAGGATAAAAAAAAGCGTTTGAGATGAATAATTATCCATTTTTTCAAACTCAAACGCTCTGAGAACGGTTTACTTTTAATTGTTATTTTTTAAATATACTTGTAAAATTCCTTTTAAAGTAAGAAATTCATCAGTAATTATCTCATTAAAACAAAGGGGAACAATCGCTTTTGCGAGTCCTCCTGTCGCAACAACAGTCAATTCATCAAGGCCTTCTTCTTGTTTAATTCGCTCAATCATTCCATCAATCATGGAAGCATAAGTGAAGGTAACCCCTGATTGCATGCATGTAATGGTGTTATTTCCAAGAACTTTCTTAGGAGCCTTTATCTCAATTTTTGGAAGTAAGGCTGTTGATGAGACTAAAGAATTCAAGGAACTTTGAACACCAGGAGCAATCGTACAGCCTTTAAAGGTTTTGTTTTGAACAAAAATAAATTTGGTTGCGGTACCAAGATCAACAACTAAAACGTTATTACCATAAGCTGTTGAACCAACACCATCAGCGATTAAGTCAGCTCCAACTTCTCTTGGATTATCTGCGATAATCATTAAACCAGTTTTTAATTTTTGACCAAATACAAGGGGTTCAACTTTAAAGTATTCCTTGCACATAACGGTTAAAATTGTTGTAAGTTCAGGTACTACACTCGAGATGATTGCGCCTTCAATATGAGCACCTTTAATAAAGTTACTAATAATTAAATAATATTCATCCGCCGTCTTATGAACTTCTGATTTTAAACGGATCATTTGTTTAACATCTTTACTATTAGAAAGTCCAATTTTAATATTAGAATTTCCGACATCAAATAATATAATCATTTTATCACCTATTCTTCTTTAGTACCTAAATCATAATTTTTTGAAATAACATTAATTAAATATACAACAGATGGAGCTAAAACACAGTTAATTGTAAACTCCACAATAAAGTTTAATCCAATATATGAAACAAGGATGAAAACAAGTACTCCTTGACCAGCACCACTTGCGGCTTCTTGGATTAAAGGATAGAAGAAAACTAAACATCCAAGGAAGAATACTCCCGTATTAACGATTGGAGCAACAATTGTCGCAAGGATAACACTTCCTATTCTCGTCTTCTTTTTAAGTAAGTTGTAAATTAGTCCGGAAACAAATCCAGCAGCAGTTGATTTTAGTAACACAGTTACAATGGTTCCAAAAGGGTTGAAAGCATAAAAGTATGCCGCATCAACTAATAATACAACTATTCCCATAATTAAACCTAGGAAAGCCCCTCCCTTAGGTCCATAAAGGATAGCCCCAACAACAAGGGGGATTAAAGCAAGTGTAATACTAAATTGTCCTAAAGGTATTTTGATTAAGGATAAAGCCGCAACAAGGCCTCCTAAAATACCCAAGGTAACCATTTTTTTAATAAGTTGTTTTTTCATAATTTTTCCTTTCTATTTAGGCCATATCAATGGTCCCATTAGATTTAGTTTATGCTAATAACTCTTACTCAAACATTTCAAATTCATAACCAAGAATTAAAACGGTATCGCCGTGCTTTACACCTAGTTTTCTAAGCTTTTCATCGACTCCCATTTTTCTTAGTTTTTGAGCAAAAATTCTAACATTAGTTTCATTGTTAAAGTCCGTACGATCAAATAATTTTTTGATAGCTGGACCTTCAACATGGTAAATACCCTTATCATCTTTAGTGATGGTATAATCATCAGTAGGTGGGGTAAACTTATATTCAACAACGCTGTCACTGATTTCTTCTAATTGATGGTTCTTTCTTACTTCATCTAAGACATCAGCAATGCGATATAATAATTCATCAAGATTTTGTTTGGTTGCGGCAGAAATTGGAATAGCTTTAACGCCAAGTTTTTCTTCAAATTCTTGAAGATTCTTTTCACTTCCGGTAATATCCATTTTGTTAGCAACAATAATTTCAGGACGTTTTAATAACTTTGGATCATATTCACCAAGTTCTTTACGGATTGTTAAGTAATCATCAACCGGATTTCTACCTTCTGTACCACTCATATCAACGATATGAACGATAACTCTAGTTCTTTCAATGTGCTTTAAGAATTGGATGCCAAGACCAGCTCCAAGGTGTGCACCTTCAATTAAACCAGGTAAGTCCGCCATAATGAAACTTCTACCATCTTTAACACCTACAACTCCAAGATGAGGATTAAGGGTTGTAAAGTGGTATTCCGCAATCTTTGGTGTAGCCTTTGATACCATCGTAATCAATGTACTTTTACCAACACTAGGGAAACCAACAAGACCAACATCGGCTAAAACTTTTAGTTCTAGTTGAACATTAAACTCTTCACCAGGTTCTCCTTTTTCACATACTTGAGGAGCGGTATTACGAGAGTTAGCAAATGCCGCATTACCTTTTCCTCCACGTCCACCATGGGCAACGATGACTTCTTGGCCATGTTTGGTAATGTCACCGATAACTTGACCTGTATCAGCGTTGATAATGGTCGTTCCAATCGGTACTTTCGCATACACATTTTCACCATCATGGCCGTACATGTCTTTTTGCATGCCGTTTTCACCATTAGTAGCAACAATCTTTCTTGTAAAACGAAAATCAAGTAGAGTCGTTAATCCTTCTTCACCAACGAAGATAACGTCTCCGCCTCTTCCGCCTTTACCTCCAGATGGTCCACCCATATTTGCGTATTTTTCATGTCGAAAAGCCACAACACCATTTCCACCATTTCCGGCTTTTACATATATTTTTACACTATCTACAAACATAGTATCTCCTTTCTTAAGAAAATAATAAGCACTTGGTATCCAAGTGCTTATTGTTTGGCAATTATTCTACTGGATATACAGAAACTTGTTTCTTACTCATACCCTTATGTTCGTATTTAACGATACCATCGATCATACAGAATAATGTGTCATCCTTACCAATACCAACGTTATTTCCAGGATGAACCTTAGTACCTCTTTGACGATAAATAATCGAACCGGCAGTAGCGAATTGTCCATCAGATAATTTTGCACCTAAACGTTTAGAATGAGAGTCACGTCCGTTCTTAGTAGAACTAACACCTTTTTTAGATGCGAAGAATTGTAAATTTAATCTTATCATGATGCTACCTCCTATTTTTCAATTTTTACTTTTAAATGATTTGGATACATCTCTTCAATTTGTTGTAATGATTCAATTAGATTAGCAACAACTAAATTCATAAATTCTTTAGTTTCTTGATCTAACTTGTTATCAGTTACTTCAAAATGCATATATCCTTCTTCTTGATTTTCATTAAATTTATACTTATTTTTAATTAACTTCATAAGTAAATTCAATGATGTAATTACCGTTGCGGAAATACCCGCACACACAATATCCAATCCTTCTTCATTGTAGTCAGCATGACCACTGATTTCAAAGGTATGAAAATCGTGATTTTGATAACTAAATTTGGCTTTCGTCATATTATGCTTCAATCTTGTTAATTACAACTTTAGTGTAAGCTTGACGATGACCTTGTTTTTTACGGTAATTCTTTTTAGCTTTCATCTTAAAAACAATAATTTTTTTGCCTTTACCTTGTTTTTCGATTGTACCAGTAACTTTGGCACCTTCAACAAGGGGAGTACCTACTTTGTCACCAACTAAAAGTACTTGATCAAAAACAACTTCTTGTCCAGCTTCGCCTTCTAGTTTTTCAACGAAAATAGTTTCACCTTCAGCAGCACGATATTGTTTACCGCCAGTGATAAAAATTGCGTACATCTTTTTTACCTCCTTATAAATATTAAGACACGCCAGGATGGTGATATTTAAAAATATACTTAAAACCACTTTTGTGCGGTTGCAGACTCGCAACGCATATATTATACACTAAACCTTATTTTTTTGCAATAAAAGTGAAAATTAATTTTTTACCTAGATATTTGACCCTTCTCAGAGCATTTGAAATTAATTTTTCTTGGTAATTATGCACTCAAAGTCTAAAAAAAGCCCACCTTTAAAAAGGTGAGCCTAAACTTTATTTTACAGATCTTTGGTATTTAGCGCTCTTGATCATGTTGAATACTTCATATCCAGAGCCAAGAATTATGAATACAATTGATACAATTAGATTACTATAGAATTCACTTTGGAATTGTTGACATGTAAGTTCTTCTCCTAGTTTATAGTCACCTTTCATAATATCAAAGAAGGCACTAAAGCCAGTTCCATTTACAAGACTTCCATCCATTTGTGCATA
Organism: uncultured Bacilli bacterium; assembly: GCA_934133195.1. GTDB lineage: Bacteria > Bacillota_I > Bacilli_A > ML615J-28 > CAG-313 > UMGS75. Next base: position 72,671 of record CAKPAZ010000001.1, read on the forward strand.
AGCATCAGCAGCACGTACATAAACAAAGACCAAATCACCTAATATGAAAACTAAAGTAACTAGAAAAACCATGATTGGCATTACAATATTAGGTTTTCCGCCAAACTTACGATACAAGAAAGCGCCAAGAACAACAGAAATAAAGGCACTGATAGCAGAAATAATATTTAAACTAATGAAAATTTCAAAGGCAACAACACCAACAATACCACCGATTAAGGCCCCTAAGAAACCTTTACCATAGTTATTAGGAGCTTCAATGTAGTTCTTTTCTTCTAGCTTGTCATCTTCAATAAGTTCTTCTTTACATGCTGCATGCATCTTGAATTTTAGAATACCAATGTTTGTAACTACAACATCATCTCCAAGTTCTTCTCCACATTTAGGACAGCATGCATCTTTTTTTACTTCATATTTATCAAGTACTTCAAAGATTTTATTTAAAATGTCATCCACTTTACTCATTAATTTACTTATGGTTATATCGTTTAAACCAACAAATAAACCAAATGGAGTAAATTCAAAATCAATTCTCTTAAGCCCAAGTCCATATAAATCATTAATTATTTGTTCCTTCTTTTCTTCTTCTACATGCATTGAAAAATGAAGTTGAACGGGAGAAACTTGATTTAGCATTTCTACATTTAAATTTACTTCATAGTTATTGATAACACCATATCCTTGATTCTTTTCTATTTCAAGACCTTTAGATATAAAATATTCTTTAATTTTTTTATTCATAAAATTCTCCTTTATCTAAAAAAAGACCACCATTTAACATGGTAGTCTTATTAATACTTATTTACGAGGATTTTTAATGTTAGCTTGAGCTGCGGCTAAACGTGCAATTGGAACACGATAAGGAGAGCAAGAAACATAGTCTAATCCAATGTTATGACAGAATTCAATAGTTTCTGGGTCACCACCATGTTCACCACAGATACCTAAATGTAAGTCAGGACGAACAGAACGACCAAGTTCTACTGCCATCTTCATTAGTTTTCCTACGCCTTTTTGATCGATGTGAGCGAATGGATCGCTTTCAAAAATCTTACGAGCATAGTATTCTTCTAAGAATTTACCAGCATCATCACGGCTGAATCCAAATGTCATTTGTGTTAAGTCGTTAGTACCAAAACTGAAGAATTCTGCATATTCAGCAATTTCATCAGCAGTTAAGGCTGCACGTGGAACTTCAATCATTGTACCAATCTTGTAAGCAAGTTTAACGCCTTTTTCAGCGATAACTTTTTCAGCTGTAGCAACTACAACATCACGTACATACTTAAGTTCTTTAACATCACCAACAAGTGGGATCATGATTTCTGGAGTAACGTTTAAGCCTTCTTTATTTACTTCGATAGCAGCTTCAATTACGGCTCTAGTTTGCATTTCGGCAATTTCAGGGTAAGTAATTGATAGACGGCATCCACGATGTCCTAGCATTGGGTTGAATTCATGTAAGCTTTCAACTGTAGCTTTTAATTTTTCAAATGTTAATCCCATTTCTTTTGCAAGAGCAGCGATTTCTTCATCTGTATGAGGTAAGAATTCATGTAGTGGAGGGTCAAGATAACGAATTGTTACACTTCTTCCTTCCATAGCTTTATAGATACCAATAAAGTCAGCACGTTGCATAGGTAATAATTTCGCTAAAGCTTTACGACGACCTTCTTCATTATCAGAAACGATCATTTCACGAACAGCTGGAATTCTGTCTGCATCAAAGAACATATGTTCAGTACGACATAGACCAACACCTTCAGCACCAAAGTTGAAAGCAACGCGAGCATCACGTGGGTTATCAGCATTTGTTCTAACATGTAGAGCACGATATTTGTCAGCCCAATTCATTAGAGTTGCGAAATCACCAGATACAGTGGCATCAACAGTTGGGATAGCTTCACCATAAACATAACCAGTATTACCATCGATAGAAATCCAGTCACCTTCATTGTAGCGTTTGCCACCAACTTCAAACCATTTTTCTTCTTCATTTACACGGATTTCACCAGCACCAGCAACACAGCAAGTACCCATACCACGAGCAACAACGGCTGCATGGCTTGTCATACCGCCACGACCAGTTAAGATACCTTGAGAAGCAATCATACCTTCGATATCTTCTGGAGAAGTTTCAAGTCTAACTAGAACAACTTTCATACCTTGTTCTTTACATTCTTTAGCACGTTCAGCACTAAATACAACTTGACCACAAGCAGCACCTGGAGATGCGTTTAATCCTTTAGTAATAGGATGAGCTTTCTTTAAAGCAGCTTGGTCAAATCCTTTGTGTAGTAAAGCATCAAGTGATTTAGGTTCAACCATTAATACAGCTTCTTGTTCAGTAATTAAGCCTTCTTTAACAAGATCAATCGCAATCTTTAAAGCAGCTTGAGCTGTACGTTTACCATTACGAGTTTGTAACATGTATAATTTACCTTTTTCAATAGTAAATTCCATGTCTTGCATATCACGATAATGTTTTTCAAGAATCTTAGTTACTTTCTTGAATTCTTCATATAATGCAGGGTTATCTTCTTGTAAGTGAGCAATTGGATAAGGTGTACGAATACCAGCAACAACGTCTTCACCTTGTGCATTGAATAGATATTCACCAAATAATTCATTTTCACCAGTTGCAGGGTTACGAGAGAAGGCAACACCAGTACCAGAATCTTCACCCATATTACCAAATACCATTGTTTGAACGTTAACTGCAGTACCCCAAGAATAAGGAATACCGTTTAAACGACGATAAACGTTAGCACGTGGATTGTCCCAAGAACGGAATACAGCTTTAACAGCTTCTAGTAATTGTACTTTAGGATCTTGTGGGAATTCTTCTTTCTTTAATTCTAAATATTTTGCCTTGAATTCTTTTACTAATTCCTTTAAGTCATTAGCATCAAGTTCAGTGTCTTGTTTTACACCTTTAGCTTCTTTCATCGCATCCATTAATGCTTCAAAGTTTGCTTTGTCAATTTCCATAACAACATCTGCAAACATTTGAATGAAACGACGGTATGAATCATATGCAAAACGTGGGTTACCAGTAAGTTTTGCAAGACCTTCTACTGCGATGTCATTTAAACCTAGGTTTAAGATTGTATCCATCATACCAGGCATTGATGCACGAGCACCACTACGTACTGATACTAGTAATGGATTGGCGTTATCACCAAATTTTTTGTTATTGATTTCTTCGATTTTTGCAAGTGCAACATAGATTTGATCAACAACTTCATCGGAAAGCTTTTGGCCATCTTCGTAATACTTTGTACATGCTTCAGTTGTAATAGTGAAGCCTTGAGGAACTGGTAAACCAATGTTAGTCATTTCGGCTAAGTTAGCACCTTTTCCACCAAGAAGATTACGCATTGACTTGTCGCCTTCGCTGAATAAATAAACAAATTTACTCATATTAGTCTCCTTTTCTTTTTTTATATGTTTTCACACTTTCTAGATTATATCATTAAGCAAAAAAAAAAGCAAACAAATAAATCTATATGTTTTATTTGTTTACTTAAATTTTTCTTATTCAGCCATGATTTTTTCTTCAAAATTCTTGGAAGTACTAAAATGTTTAGCATTTTCTTTTAGAAAATCAAGATTATCACTACTTGTATAAATCACAATATTTGGACAAACACTAGTGATATTATAGCCAAATGTTACAACGGAACTAGGAATAAATAGATAAGATAATATCTTACATCCCGCGAAAACATTACTACCTAATTCCTTTAAAGTATTAGGAAGTTTTACATTATCAAGTTTATCAGAACTTGCGAAAGCGAATGATTCAATTACTTCTAGATTTAAACAATTAGTAAAATCAACCGTGCTTAGAGCGGATGAATTTCGAAAAGCTGAATTCTTGATCGTTGAAACGTTCTTAGAAATGGTTACACTAGTTAAAAATGATGTACCATAAAAAGCATAATCATTAATTATTTCCACACTTTCAATAATCTCAAAACTAGTACTTTGCTTTTTAGCGGGATACTTTAAAAGAATGTTCTTCTCCTTATTATATAATACGCCATTAATACTTGTGTATTTTTCATTTAATGATGAAACATTAATTGATTCAAGATTACTTGCTCCATCAAAAAAGTTTTCTTCATTAGTACTACCAATACCAATAAATTCAATCGTCTTAGGAATATTTAAATATTTAACATTCTTTAGCTCAATAAATTTATTTTCGTTAGTTTCAATTCTTTTTACCGTAATTCCATCGATTGTTTCGGGATATTCAATCTTGGTAAGACTTCTACCATACCCACTAGTTAAACCCGTAACTACATAATACTTTTCTCCATTTTCTTCACGAAGTTCTAAGTCAAAAGTTTTTAGATATTCCTTAGCTTCCGTTCCATAGGTTGTATTACTCTTTTTAACTGGTCCTTTGATAATTAATATTGTTGTAAGGGTACCTAAAACAACAACTAAAATACTGACAATTATTATATAGACTTTTTTACTCATATTATCACCATCTACATTATACAATAATTCAATCAATATTTAAAGTAATTAGTCCAATAAATTTGTGATTTAAGCTTCCGATATCTCATTTCTTTCAATAAATCTTTAAATTTAAGACTTAAAAAGATGGTTAAAATTACAAGACCTAAACTCTTATAGATATAACAAGTAATTGATAAAATAACCAACATTAAAATATTTAAATACTTTAAAAGATCTAGGGTATAGATATCATCATAAATGATGGTTAAAACTTCTCTTAATAGTCTAAAGCCATCAAGAGGAAAGATAGGTAAAAGATTAAAGATAATCATGAGATTGTTAAAGGTTCTTAACGGTTTTATTCTTATGTCAAAGATTAAAAAGATAATTAAAAGTAAAATATTACATGTAATACCGCCTAAGATAAACGATAATTCGCTTAATTTTGGAAAGATTGTCTAAATTTACATCCATTAATCCGCCAACTAAATTAAGAGAAATCGTCTTAATATCTCCTTTAAAAAGTTTAATCCAAAAGATATGACCTAACTCATGAAGTAATAAAATAAAAATAGTGCCAAGATAAGTTTTTAATTCACCGGTAAAAGCAAACAAACCAAAAAGTAAAATCAAAACATAACTAATCTTCAGCTTTTTGATAGTAATCATAGTAGGTACCATTATCATTGATTGTTAACATAAATTTAAATGATGTTGACTCACTATCATATGATGCTTTTCCAATAATCGTATTTGATGAAACATAATCATAGATATGAAAGTCAATACTCTCTAAATGAAGGTAACCATAAACAAGACCATCGACTCCTTGAATATATAAATTATAATAATTATTTTCTTTTTCGGTCTTAATAACTACCCCCGAAGTAAGGGAAACAACACCATCTGTGCCGATGTTTTCAACCTTATTATATTTACCATCAAAGGTTACTAAATCATAAGTTTCTTTTTTATAGACTAAAACATCTAAATCTTTAAAATCAACCAAGTCAGTTTTACCGATTAATACATTAGCAAGTTTTAAAAAGTTAAAATTGTGATTAATGATACTCTTAATATTAACATACTTGTCAGATAGAACTAACAATAATAAAAGGATTGAACTTAAAAAGATCCTTTTAAACAATCTATCAATATAGCGTAACTTCTTATTTTTCTTCACCACATCTTCTTTAGTTGATTCTTTTGTTGTTATTTTTTTCTTGATCTCTAACTCCATAATACCACCCTTATATCATAATATCATATGATTAAAAGAACATAGTTAGAACATATTGGTTAGTTTTCCATCTCTTTTCATACTAAAATAGCTATCTCCAATGATTATATGATCAAGTACTAAAAAACCATTAACTTTTGCGAGTTCAATTATTTGTTTGGTATACTTAATATCTGGCATACTTGGGGTTTCATCTCCACTAGGATGATTGTGCACTAAGATAAAGGCATAGGCCGAGAGTTTAAACGCCCACTTAAGGATTAGTCTTGGATCAAATAAAGTAGAATTACCACCACCGGTCGATAAGAGTTTTACCGAAATTAAACTTCCTTTCGCATTCAAATAAATCACATAAAGATTTTCTTCTTTTAAACCAATAAATTTATTTTTCATAAACTTATAGACATCTTCTGAACTCACAAAAGAAAGATTATTTTTCTTTTCATTATTGATTCTTTCGCCAAACTCCACACAAGCAAGAATGGTTATTGCTTTTGTAATACCAATTCCTTTAAACTCTAACAATTCATTAATCGTCATTTCTTTAAAATCAGCTAAAGACTCAATATTGTTTAAGATTGACTGCGATAATCCGACCACACTTTTATCTTTTGAACCTGTCCTAAGGATTATCTCTAGTAATTCTAAATTACTCAATGATTTAATTCCAAATTTAAGAGCTTTTTCTCGTGGTCTTTCATAAATAGGGATTTCTTTTAACATTTTATCACCACTTAATAATACGATTAAACCATAAAAAAAGATAGAACTTTTTTGGTTCTATCTAATTTTTATCTTTGATAAGTTTTCTAATGTCAGTTACTAAATATAAACTACCTAAATAAATCGTAAAAGGAACTTTATGACTCATTACATAATCTAGACTTTCTTTAACATCATGAATGATCATTTTCTTTTTACAATTACTTAAAACATATAAAACATCTTCTTCACTGCTTCTTGTATATGCATACTTAGTAAAGATGATTTCATCAAAAGTATCATCAAGGAGTTTAATCATTTGTTCTAAGGTTTTATCTTTAGAAATAGAGACAACCGCTCTTTTATACTCATATCCTAAGGATTTAACGAAATTACATACTTGGGTAATTCCATCAGGATTGTGAGCACCATCAGTTACAATCAAAGGATTTTCACTTAAGATTTCTAGGCGACCTGGCCAAATGATTTTTTTAAGTCCTTCTTTAATTGTTGTTTGCGATATCGGAAAACCAGGGATTGTATGAAGATATAAATCATTTAAAACTTCAATTGTTGTTACGATTACTTTCGCATTATCAATTTGATGAAAACCTGGTAAGTTGATATACAAGGAGTCATTAAACCCTTCTAAGAGAAAATTAGACCCATAAATGTCCATCTTTTTTATTTCAGCCGTTCTAGGAGCGGTTATGTAAAGTTTAGAACTGCGTTCTTGACAAACAGTTTTTACTAGTTCTTGGATGTTTTTTTCCTTAATTCCACAAATTAAAGGTTCACCATTTTTAACAATTCCTAACTTTTCCATCGTAATCTTTTCTAGAGTATCACCTAAAATCTTAGTATGTTCTAAGGCAACATTTGATATTACCGCGACATCACTATGAACAATATTTGTTGCGTCAAGACGTCCTCCCATCCCTACTTCTAATATAGTAAAATCAAGATCAGCTAAATCATGAAAATACAAGAACGCAAGGAGGGTAATAAATTCAAAGAAACTTGGGGTATCATATCCATCACTAATGATTTTATCATACTTATCAATTATCATATTTCCATATTTAAGTAAGTCATCATCACTGATATTTTTACCATTATATTCAATACGTTCATTAAATACGGTAATATAAGGTGAGGTAAATGTCGCAACATTAAATCCTGCTTCCATGAGGATCGCCCTTATTCCCGCAACCGTACTTCCTTTACCATTAGTTCCGGTTACATGGATGATTCTAAGACTTGCTTCTGGATGATTGAATAAAGATGCATAGTAGTTAATTCTATCTAAAGATGTTTTCTCGGTAAATCTTTTTTGTCTTTCGACCCACGAAATAAAATCTAATACATTTGTAAATTTATCCATTTTATAGTCTTTCTAGGAGTTTGGTTACTTCTTCTAATTGTTTCATATAGTCAACAAGCTTAGCTTTTTCGGCGTCAATCTTTTGTTGAGGAGCTTTTGAGACAAAGTTTGGATTATTTAACATCTTATTACAACGTTCAACCTCAGCAGTTAGCTTTACTTTTAGACCTTCTAATCTTTCTTTTTCTTTTTCAGTATCAATTAATTCTTTCATTGGAATGATGACTTTAACATTACTTAAGACAGTAACACTCGCATCATCGCTTTTAACATTTTCTTTAATCTCTAAAGTATCAGGATTACAGAATTTCTTTAAGTATGCTTCCATATCTTTAAGGAAAACACTTAATTTTTCATTCTTAGTTTCAAGTTTAATGGTAATTGGTTTACTCATTGGAACATTCTTTTCACTTCTGACATTTCGTACGGCACTAATAATATCGATTAAATCACTCATGTATAAACTATCTTCTTTATTAGTCTTGTTAGTTTCTTCTGGCCAATCACTAACCATAATTGAACCATCAACAAAATGTTGGTAGATTTCTTCGGTTACAAATGGCATGAAAGGATGTAATAACTTAATAACAACAAGTAAAACATCTTTTAAAACAGCACATGTATTAATCTTTTCTTCTTTACTTCCATTTTGGAAAGTAACCTTTGTAAGTTCTAGATACCAGCTCGCAAGATCATCCCATGTAAAGTTGTAAATAGCTTTTGCGACCTCACCTAGTTCAAAGTTATCATATAAACCATTGACTTCTTTGATTAGATTTTCTTTACGATTTAAAATCCATTTATCAATTACTTGTAAGTGTTCATAATCAATTGGTTCATCATTATATCCAGTATTGTTCAAATTCATTTGAATAAAACGAGAAATGTTCCAAATCTTATTGATGTAATTCCAAGATGATGCCATCTTTTCATCAGAATAACGTAAATCTTGTCCTGGAGTGGCATTAGTTGTTAAGAAGTAACGCATTGCATCACAGCCATATTTATCAATTAAATCAAATGGGTCAACACCATTACCTAATGACTTACTCATCTTTCTACCTTGTTCATCACGAATCAAACCATGGATGAAACACTTTTTAAATGGACGTTTATTTAAGAAATGTTTTGATTGAAGAGCCATACGAGCAACCCAGAAGAAAATGATATCATAACCGGTTACAAGACAATCAGTTGGGAAGTAACGTTTTAAATCACTTGTTTCATCTGGCCAACCAAGAGTTGAGAAAGGCCAAAGTCCACTAGAGAACCAAGTGTCAAGAACATCTTCATCTTGATGCCAGTCATCACCAGGTTTTTCAAGTCCTACATAAACCTCATCACCCTTGTAATAAGCAGGAATACGATGTCCCCACCATAATTGACGAGAAATACACCAATCTTGAATACTGTCAGGATCCATCCAGCCAAGAAGGGTTTTATTAAATCTAGCTGGTACAAACTCAATAGGTTCATCGCTATTTTGCATTTCACGTACCCCTTCTGCGAGTTTATCCATCTTAACAAACCATTGTTTAGATAGACGTGGTTCAACGATAACTCCAGTTCTTTCGGAATGACCAACAGAGTGAATCATTTTTTCAATTTTTGGACATAGTCCCATCTCCGTTAGTTTCTTAACAAGTTGCTTACGGCATTCAAAACGATCTAGTCCTTCATACTCTAAAGCAAGAGCATTCATTGTTCCATCTTCGTTCATACAAATTAAACGTGGTAAGTTATGACGATTACCTACTTCAAAGTCGTTAGGATCATGAGCAGGGGTAACCTTTACCACTCCGGTTCCAAATTCTCTATCAACATAGCTATCACTAATTACTGGTATTAATCTTGTCGTACCAGGAATGTAAACTTTCTTACCAATGTATTTTTGGTATCTTTCATCATCAGGATGAACCATGATAGCTGTATCACCAAACATTGTTTCGGGTCTTGTGGTTGCAATCTCTAAGCTGCCACTGCCATCTTCTAACGGATATAAGAAATGGTAGAATGCTCCTTCAATATCTTTATATTCAACTTCAATATTTGATAAAGCTGTCTTTGCTTCGACATCCCAGTTGATGATTCTTTCTCCACGGTAAATTAAACCTTCTTCATATAGTTTAATAAAGACATAACTTACAGCCTTTTGAAGTCCTTCATCTAAGGTAAAACGTTCTTTAGAGTAGTCAACAGAAAGTCCAAGGGCTGCCCATTGTTTGTGGATGTACTCTGCATATTCTTTTTTCCATTCCCATGCTACCTTTAAGAAAGCTTCACGACCGATGTCAAAACGGCTAATACCTTGACTTTTTAGTTTAGCATCAACCTTAGCTTGAGTTGCGATCCCCGCATGGTCCATACCAGGTAGCCATAAAGCATCATACCCTTGCATTCTTTTACGTCTAATTAAAATATCTTGAAGCGTTGTATCCCAAGCATGACCTAAATGTAGTTTTCCGGTTACATTAGGTGGGGGAATAACGATCGTATAAGGAATTTTTGAATTATCACCACTAGTAAAGAATCCTTCTTTTAACCAGTATTCATATTTTCCTTTTTCAACTTCTAAATGATTATACTTAGGTTCCATTAGTTCATTTTTTCTTTGCATGTTTTCACCTCTTTAATTAAAATAAATAAAAAAGCCCATCCTTCAAATAAAGGACGAGCTGATATACCCGTGGTACCACCTTTGTTATTAGTATTTTAATAATCGTAAAATCCTAATCACTTGTCTGTTTGATAACGTAGTTTCATCTACGGAAGACCCTAAATCTTTTTTCAAACTTTTTCAAGTCTTCTTCTCCTAAGCTACCTTCAAAAACTTTTTGTTAATGTTTTTCACCAACCAACATCTCTCTAAAAACAATTTAGCTTTTTACTCCTCTTATTCACGGAATTTACATAATGTATAAAAATTATAACAAATTAATTTTATCTTTTCAATATAATTGCCTTAATTACTTCATATCACCAGGGAAATGAAGGTCAGAACGAGCAGAAAATGAGAAGGAGAAAATCTTGACACTTTCAGGTCCGGTTAAACGTTTAAATTGATTACGTTTAAAACGCTTCATAAAGTTGGTATAGTATAAGGTAGCTTCCTCATCACTTAAATTAAAACCAGCCTTAAGTAAACTGATTACTCTTTTTTGTGAGGCCCCACAAATGAAGATATGATACATAATGAAGTCATTAACTTCATACTTACCAATAATGTCTTCAGTTAACTGACTTGATGAAGTAAGTTCCGGGGAAATTGGTAAATCAATAACACCTTGAAGACTATCTCCTGCTTGAGGGTAAACTTTCTTAAAGTAAGTAACAAGCTCACGAATGGTTGTTTTAGGAAGGCCACCATTTAAGTTATACATTGACATTTGGTCACCATTAAAGGTACTCCAACCAAGAGCAATCTCACTCATATCACCAGTGCCACAAACAATGGCATTTTCTTTGTTAGCAATATCCATTAAACAAAGTGTACGATATCTTGCTTGAATATTTTCATAAGTTACATCTTTCTTATCATCATCTTTACCAATTAAATTAAAATGATGTAAGACTTCTTCTTCAATATTGATTTCTTTTAAGTTAATTCCTAAGGCTTCACTTAAACCATAAGCATTGTTCTTTGATTTATGACCTGTACCAAGTCCAGGCATTGTTATCGCGATAATACCTTTTTTATCATAATGGTATTTTTCAAAACAATAGTTAATTACAAGAAGGGCAAGGGTAGAATCAAGGCCACCACTAACGCCAAGGACAATCTTTTTAATCCCAATATGACTAAGACGATGGTTTAATGCTGCCGCAAGCACATCGATTACTTCTTGTTTTCTTTCATCAGTCACAAGGCTAAAAGGGAAGGTATTAATTTCTCTTTTAATGTCATCTACTTTTTTTTTACTAAGACAAAAGGGAACTTTAATAATCTCCTTATGATGATTAACCATTTGATTATTTAACATATAACGTTGATATAAGATTTTTTCTAAATCAATGTCTCTAGTCGCAATATTTTCTTCATTACTTAAAGTTTCAAATGAATATAATGACTCACCAAGTTCGGAGATTACCGTATGACCACTACATAAAACGTCACTTGAGGTTTCACTTACTCCTGAGGAAACATAGATGTATGCACCATTTCCAAGGTAGGAAGCATTATTACATAGACTTTCTCTTCTTTCCTTTTTAAAGGCTTGGTAAGTACTAGTACTAAGATTAAAGATTAAGTGTGCTCCTTCATTGTATAAATCAACATGTGGAGCATAGTTTTGCCATAGGTCTTCACAGATTTCAATACCAAATGAGACATCATCACTAACAAAAAGCATTTCCCCAAAGTTGAAAGTTTGTCCATATTTAGTCACTTTAATAGCTTCTTTATAAAATTCTAAGCCATCACTAAAGATACGCTTTTCAAAAAATTCACGATATGATGGTAAATGCATTTTAGGTACTGCCCCAAGGATGGTTTTATTACTAATAACGTAAGCCGCATTATATAGTTTAGAGTTATGTTCAAGAATAGAACCAACAATCCAGATTTGGTCGGTTGATGCTTCAATTAACTTTTCCATCGCAAGATGAGCTTCATCTAAGAGTTCACGATTTAAAAACCAATCACCATTATTATATCCTGTTACTGCGAGTTCAGGGAATAATACGATATCAGCATCGGTTACCATCTTTGCTTGTTCAATGATTTCTTCTACATTTAATAGAGGTTTTCCCAAATATACCTTGGGAATACAAGTTGAAACGCGGATGTAATTATTATTGTTCATTTTTCACCTCATATAAGTTCTTCTTTAATATGTATTCATAAATAGGTTTAGTAATTAATGATTTGTCATGATTATTTCTAAATAAAGTAGATGAAACAAACGGCATGTCAAAATCAAGAAAAGCAAAGTGATTACTAAAATTCTTTAAAAAAGGATCATCTAAAACATATTTTTTTAAATCATTAATCTTTGATCCTCTCGTAAAAACAATAAACGTATTTTCTTCTACTAACTTTTCATACTCTTTCCATCTTGAAAGCGACTTTAAACAATCCTCCCCAAAAACAAAAGTTGGATGATTAAGGGTGCGAAGTGAATTAACCGTTCCTTTAAACAAATGCTTAGTTTCAATATCACTTACTTCAAAATTTGTAAAGTTAAGACCGACAAATAGAAGTTCACACATCTTAATACGGTCACTCACTAAAACTAAATCTTTGTTTATATTGTCAAATTCATAGTCATCACCATTAGGGATTAAAATAATCTTTGATGGTTCATACTTAATTAAGACTTCGATTAACTTTTGATGAGCAATAGTTGGCGGATTAAAGGAACCACCAAATGCTAAAGGTTTGTTTTTTATTAGTTCTTCCACTGTTAGAAATAAAAAATCATTATTACTATTCATATTTTCACCTAAAATTCGGTTTCTATTATAACACAACAAAAAGAAAATATCAAATAATTAATTCTTGTTGACAAAAGTCTATACCAAAAAGAAAACAAAATCATAATATAAAATGGTGATAATAATGGCAGAAAATAACTTATTATGGACAATTCTCGCAACCACATTTACTTGGGGACTTACCGCTTTAGGGGCAGCCACCGTCTTTTTCTTCAAGAAAGTAAATCATAAAGTAATGTCTTTTATGTTTGGTTTTGGTGCAGGAGTTATGATTGCGGCATCATTCTTTAGTTTGTTAATGCCAGGAATTGAATTAAGTGAAAATCTTCAACAAACAACATGGCTTATCATTGGTCTTGGCTTTTTAGCTGGTAGTATTTTCATTCTCATTATCGACTTAACACTTCCCCATATGCATCTTGATAAAAATACTCCTGAAGGCTTAAAGAGTAACTTTAGTCGTAAACTCTTACTCATTTTAGCAATCACTCTTCACAATATTCCTGAAGGAATGGCTATCGGGGTAGCTTTTGGGGCTTCCTCACTAAATATTGAAGGAGCCACCATCTATAGTGCGATCATTCTAGCCCTAGGTATTGGGATCCAAAACTTCCCGGAAGGGATGGCAGTCAGCCTTCCGCTGGTAAGTGATGGTATGAAAAAATCCAAAGCCTTCTTCTATGGTCAAGCAAGTGGCATTGTTGAACCAATCTCTGCGGTTATTGGTTTAATCCTTGTAACCTTTGTAAGAAAGATTCTTCCTTTCGTTTTAGCATCTGCAGCCGGAGCGATGATTTATGTGGTCGTTGAAGAGTTAATTCCTTCTGGTAAAAGCAATACCGAATCCAAACTTGGAACCATTGGAGCCATCATTGGTTTTATCATTATGATGATTCTTGACCTTAGTTTATCATAAAAAAATAAAGTGAATGGGATAAAAACATTCGCTTTATTCTTTTTCTTTATTTACATAAATATTCCTAACTATTGCTTGATAAATATTTCCTCTCTTCTCAAACGAAGAAAACTGATCAAGACTACTTGCACCTGGAGAAAATAAAACTAAATCCTTACTTTTTAAATCTTTAAAAATAGAATTCATTACATCTTCTAACCTTTCAAACTTTTTAATCTTAACTAAACCTTTAAATAAAGAATGAACTCTTTCTTTAATTTCCCCATAAACATAAAGACATTTGATCCTTTTTAAATATGGTACTAACAATTCATATGCTTCCATCGTATCCTTTCCCCCCATGATTAAGAGCGTTTGAAAATCAGAAAACAAGATATTTGTCTCTTCAAGCGCTCCCATCAAAGCATGGACACTAGTTGATTTAGCATCATCGATAAAAACATGATCATTATTATTCACTATTATTTGAAAACGATGAGGTAAAGGAATAAATGATTCAATGACTTCTTTTATCCTTTTTACGTCAAGATGATAAATCATTCCTACTAAAATCATCACCAAAACATCTTTTAAAAGATTAGTATTTTCAATACATGATAAATCCATTAAATACTCATCTTGATAATAAACCTTCGAATCTTTTAAATAAATTGTTGCCTTTTTATTATCTAAAGAAAAAGTATAAACATTAACGTGATTTATATTATATTCACCGGTTATATCAAGTTCATAAGGGGCGATTATAATATCATCTTTCGTCATATTTTTAATTACTTTTAACTTACTGTCAAAATAATCATCAGCACTCAAATGAAAGTCTAAATGATGAGGAGAAAGATTAGTGATAACATAGATATGAGGATGAACAATGAAACTATCTCGTAACATAAAACTAGATGCTTCAATAATCATCCCTTTTACCTCATCTAACCTTACATCAAATAAAGCATGATCACTATTTCCCCCATAATCATAGTTTAAAGGAGAAAGTAACTCATAAATCAGTTTTACAGTTGTAGTTTTTCCATTAGTTCCTGTTACAACAATATAATCAAGACCTGGATAAAACTTAAAACATTCTTCTAAGTAGGTTACCATCTTTAAGCCTAAGCTTTTAAAATATTGATACTTTTTAGTGGAAGGAGGAATCCCCGGTGCTTTTACCACATAAGCAACCTTTGAATAATCAAGTAATAATTCATTATCTTCTTCTTTGATTATATAATAAGGAATACCCCTTTTTTCATAAAAACGGATTAAAGCTAAATTACTTTTTCCTTCACCATATACTAAAATCCTTTTTTCATCCATAACATCTTACCCCCACGATAATTCCTAGAATACACATAATGAGATTAAATAGTGAAAAGAAAAAATCAATCTTATATTCTGAAAAATTAAGGAGTTCAAAATGATGATGAAGGGGTGTCATCTTAAAGATGCGATCACCTTTACTACGTTTAAAAAACCAGACTTGAAGAATTACCGAAAGAATCTCGACAATATAAATCGCTCCAAAGAAAATAATCAATAATTCTGCTTTTAAGTAAATCAAGATACTACATAAGATACCACCGATTCCTAAAGAACCCGTATCCCCCATAAAAAGGAGGGCTTTATTATAGTTAAAGATTAAGAAACTAAAAATACAAAAACATAAAATAAGACATAAGAAAACAATATTTTTTTCACCTTTCAAGTTAGCCAAAACAGCAATCCCCAAAAAACTCGTAAGACTACTACTACCAAGGAGGCCATCAAGACCATCTGTAAAGTTTGTCGCATTCGTCATAAAGGTCATTAAAAGCATGATAAAAACGCCATACAAAAAACCTAGTTCGACCGGACTTCCAAAAAAAGAAAGGGTATTATTATAATTTAGTGATAAAACTAAAAAATAGAAAATTGCACTTGCGATAAGTTCTAAGATAAACTTATTTTTAACCGATAATCCTTCATTTTCATGATGTTTAATACTTAATAAATCATCAATTAAACCAATTAAGCCATAAGATATAAACGGAAATAAAAGAATAATATCATCAAATTTAAATGGGATGTTAAAGATAAGTTTACCAATAACAAAGAAAATAATGGTACCTAAAATAATGATGATTCCCCCCATAGTTGGGGTTCCTGCTTTTTTTTGGTGTTTCTTTGGCCCTTCTTCTCTAATTGATTGACGAAGATTTGCTTTTTTAACGATTTTTAAAAAAAGTTTATACAAAAAGATATTAAAAAGAAATGTTAAAAATAAAAACAAAACTAGCCATATACTATTCATTTTCAAGTTTCCTCAAAACATCATAATCAGAATAAGGGATTACTTGTTTATTTTTTGTTATGATGCCTTCTTCATTTCCTTTACCAAGGATTAAGATAATATCATCTTTACAACCATTTTCATTAGCAGATTTTATCGCATCCTCACGATTTAAAACAATCTTATAATTTTTACTACTTAAATCTTTAACCATATCATTGATAATAACATAAGGATCTTCATCCCGAGGATTATCCATCGTAAAGATGACTAAATCACTATATTTAGTTGAAAGATACCCAAATGCAGGTCGCTTACTTACATCACGGTTACCACCACATCCAATTACGGTAATGATTTTCCGCATTTTCTTAATACTATTTAAGTAAGTTAAGACATTTTCTACCGCTTTAATCGTGTGTGCGTAATCAATAATAAAGGTTTTATCTTTGATTTTGTATGTATTCATTCTTCCCGGAATAATAATTTTTTGAGTATTGATAAAATTAACAAAATCTTTTACCTCAAAATTTATGTTTTTAACAATCATTAAGCTATTTAAGATATTATAGATATTAAAGTAACCACAAAGATTACTCTTTATTTGGTACTTCATATCATCCATTTCTAATAAAAAAGAACTTTCATTAACATCAAGGTTTATATTAGTTACTTTCATATTCTCATTATCAAGACCAAAGTAATCAACTTCATGTAACGTAATGGTATTAAAATATCCGGTTGCTTCATCATCACTGTTTAATATTACCTTTTTATAAGGTGATTTTTCATTTATATGATTAAGTAGTGTTCCTTTAACAATCCGATACTCCGTCAATGAATGATGATAATCTAAATGTTCTAAGCTAAGATTAGTAATCGTTAAAATATCAAATTCAAGTCCTAAAGTTCTGTGTTCCATAATCCCTTGTGATGATACTTCCATGACTAAATAATCATAATCATAGTTTTTATCTTTTAGTAATTTATATAGACTAGATAAACTGATGGTAGTATTATTAGTTTTTATTATTTCTTCTTTCATTTGGTAGTAAGAATAAATGTGATGCGTACCAACATATAAAAGGTCATAATTCTTGGCTTTTAGAAATTCATAGGTTAAATAAGAAACTGAGGTCTTACCAGAAGTTCCACTAACCCCTATCATAATCGGTTTTTTCTCATAGTTATTAAGTTCTTCTTTTAAGATTCTTGATAAATCAACAATTGGAGATTCAACAAAGACATAGTTTACCCCTTTTTGTTTTTTTACTTGTAGATTTTTCTTTAAAATGATTGTCTTCGCACCAAGTTTACAAGCATTATCAATATAACGTTCATTAAAACCTTTTAAATTATCTAAACAAACAAAAACTCCCCCATCAACCATATCTTTATCATAATCGGAGATTACTTTAATTTCATGATTTCTCTTAACTAGTTTTTTAGGATGATATTTTTTTAAATAATCATTTATCTTCATTTTTACCCCCTAAGTATATAGAATGACATAGCCACCTTCAATAATCTTCTCGCCAGCTTCTGGTACCTGTGCTCTAACAGTAAGGCCGTTACCATAAACGATAAACTTATAATTTTCGGTTGGTCTTACCTTTCCTACTGACATTCCTACATAGTCACCAACAGTATAGATGTTTTTATCGATCCAATAACGAGGAACTAGGGGAATACCATTAGTTCTTTTTTGAATGTTTAAAATCGTAAAACTTTCTACGATTACTTCTTTAACCATTGGAGCAACCACTACGCCCCCATATTGAATGGTGTTAACTGGTTCATCAACGGTAATCATTAAAGCAATCGATGGATCATCGGCGGGAGCTATTCCTAAGAAGGATAGGATGTACTTACCAGGAATATAACGCCCATTTTCAGCCTTTTGGGCAGTTCCGGTTTTTCCCATCATTCTAAGTCCTTCGGCGTATCCACCTCGGCCTGTACCTTTTGCGACTACGGATTCTAGTGATTCCCGCATTAAATTAGATGTCTTTTCACTAATAACTTGTCTTTTAACAATGGGATTTTTGACAACTAATTCCTTATCACCATTTACTATCTTTTTTAAAATATATGGCGTCATTAAATTACCACCATTAACAGCGGCAGATGCTCCATTTACTAGTTGAATCATCGTTACGGAATTACCTTGGCCAAAAGCTGAGGTTGCAAGTTCAACATTACCGATTTTTTCTTCATTAAAGAGTATTCCTTTACTTTCCCCTACTAAATCAATCCCCGTTTTTTCACCAAAACCAAAGGCTCTTAAGTATTTAAAGAATCTTTCTTTACCGAGTTTAAGGCCAATCGAAACAAACCCCGGGTTACATGAATTTTGGAGAACCTCAAGGTAAGTTTCCTTTCCATGTCCTCCTCTTTTCCAGTCACGAAGTCTCGCCCCATCAACAATCGCATAACCAGGATCATAAAAAGGATCATCAAGTTTAAAGACTTCTTCTTCAAGTCCCATTGCGAAAGAACAAATCTTAAAAGTACTGCCTGGTTCATAACACTTCCAAATCGGTAAGTTTCGATTATATAGTTCACTACTATAATCTTTATAATGACTAGGATTATACGTTGGTCTTGATGCCATCGCGATTACTTCCCCAGTCTTAGGGTTAAGTGCAATCCCTGACATCTCTTTAGCATTGTATTTGAACATCGCGTTATCTAAAACTCGCTCTAAGGTGAGCTGAACATCAAGATCAATTGTTAAATAGACATCAGACCCTGGAGTGGCTTTTTCATACAATGATGATAAATTAAAAATTTCATCACCATGAGCATCCGTAAAAATCTGGAGTGCCCCGCTTTCCCCTTGTAAGTACTCATCATACATCGCTTCAATCCCCGTTAAGCCTTGAGAATCAATCCCAGTAATTCCTACAACCTGGGATAAAACATGTTCATACGGATAATATCTAGTTGTATCACCAACCACATAAATCCCTCTTAAGTTTTCATCGTTTATCTTCAAGGAATCTTCAACACTAATTTTTTGAGCTTCCGGTTTAATGATTTCAACCGAAACATTCTTGGTTAGATGATTTAAAATCTTCTCTTTATCACACTTCAAAATTTCAGCAATAACTCTTGCGGTTTTATCTTTGTTGGTAATTTGCTTAGGAATCGCCACCACCGTTGGTGTAAGGTAAGTCCCAACAATTAACTTACCATTACGGTCATAGATGTTTCCTCTGGCACCTTTAATTGGAGCTGACCTTGTCCAAAGGTCAATTGCTAAATTATAATATTCATTACTTTTAATAATCTTAACATATGTTAATTTACAAATGATACTAAAAAAAGCAATTATCATAATTATATAAATAACTAAAATTCTTTTTCGATATATTTTCATTTTTTCTACCCATTAAACTATATGATAAGATAAAGGTTTTTATACAAAAATAACTAAACAATCAAAAATAAAAAAACCACTTCATAGGAAGTGATTTTATTCATTATCGCCTAATAACCAATCTAAGACATTGATTCTTCTAATTCCATCATAATCTGCATCAGGATCATCATCTAAAGTTAAAATTAATTTAGGATAATGATCATTGATACTTTGTAAAGGTCCTAATTCCCTTTCAAGAGTTGCTTTATCTCTTACGGTTGCGGCCACTTGAAAGTAAGTAATTCTTTTTTCATTCATCGCAACAAAGTCTACTTCTTTATCATCAAGTTTTCCAACATAAACTTCATAACCTCTTCTTAATAATTCAAGATAAACAACATTTTCTAAAATATGACCAACATCAAATGAACGGCTACCAAGAAGCATATAACGCATTCCAATATCAACTACATAGTATTTTTCTAAGGTTTTTAAATATTCTTTTCCTTTAATGTTGTAACGCTCTGCCTTGTATAAAATAAAACTTTCAGTTAAAGATGTGATGAGTCTTTCAACAGTTTTTACATCAATCTTTCGTCCATCGCTAGTCATTGTATCAGCAATTTTTTTCATAGATAGAGGATTACCAATATTATCAAACATAAATCTTGTGATACTTTCAAGAATTGAGACATCAGTAATTTTCTTACGATTAGCAATATCTTTAACAACAATACTATTATAAATACCATCAAGATAAGCTTTAATTTCTTTAGGGTGATCTCTTAACTCTAACGTGTATGGGAAGGAACTATTCTCAATGTAATCCATATACTTTCTTGAAAGTTCATTCTTATTACCTGTAGATAAAACATACTCTTTAAAAGAAAGGGGAAGCATTGATATTTCAATGTATCTACCAGAAATTAAGGTTGCAATTTCACTAGATAACATGTAAGCATTAGAGCCAGTAAGATAAATATCCGTATTATCTTTAATATATAAGCTATCAATTACTCTTGGAAAATCTTCAACATGTTGAATTTCATCAAGAAAAATATAATTTTGTTTATTTGGTTCAAGTCTTTCTTTAATATAAGTATAAAGTAAATGAGGATCTCTTAAATCGTAATAATCATAATCTTCAAAATTAATCGCAATGATATTTTTCTTTTCAACCCCATTTTCCAATAAATAGTTTCTAAAAATATCAATTAATGTAGATTTACCACATCTTCTAACTCCTGTAATAATCTTTATAATCTTTTTATCTTTTAAAGCAATTAACTTATCTAAATATTCTTGTCTTTTAATGATCATAAGTTATCTCCTTTTTATTTATTATTAATATTATATCCAAAAAAGTTGATTTTGTCAATACTTTTTGGATTCTAATCCAAAAACTTATTATTTTTACATACTTTTTGGATTCTAATCCTATTATTTATCTAACATTTATCTTAAACATTAAATTAAAAAAAGTAAAAAATAAAAAACGAGTATATAAGTAGGTTTTTTTTCGATTTTGGTATATAATAAATATAAGAAAGGAATGAAATTATGATCTATACAATTAAAAATGACAATCTTGAACTAGTAGTATCAAATCATGGAGCTGAAGTAAAAGCTTTACGCTTTAAAGGAGTAAACCGTCTACATGATTCAAATCCTGAATACTGGAATCGTAGTGCTCCTCTTTTATTCCCTTGTATTGGTACAATCCTAAATAAAGAAACAATAATCAATGGTGTAAAATACCCCTTAACTAAACATGGTTTTATCCGTGATTTTGATTTTGAACTTTTAAGTTTAGAAAGTACATCAATCACTTTTATCTTTAAGAGTAATCGTGATACTCTAAATTTATATCCTTTTGAATTTCAAATGGAAGTTTCATATGAATTAAAGAACGATAAAGTCGTAAGTAACGTAAAAATTACTAACCTTTCAAATAAAATCATGCCATACAATTTTGGCTTACATCCTGCTTTTAAAACCCCTATCACAGAGGATGAAAAGTTTGAAGATTATGAAATAGTCATTCAAACGCCAAAAAAACAACCTGTATACAAGGTTGAACTATCTGATGGCACCATAAACTTTAATGAAATTGTAAGAACAATTGACTTTAGTAAACCTCTTATGTTAAATCATGAAGATTATAGTGGTGATGCTTTAGTCTTTGATAACATTGATTTTAGTGAAGTTAAACTTCAAGATAAAAATCAAAAACATGGTGTGATCTTCCGCTTTCCTAACTTCCCAATGCTTGGCATTTGGACACCATATCCTAAGAAAGCTCCATTCATTTGTTTAGAGCCATGGATTGGATGTGCTGACCCTACTAACCATGATCAAGAATTTGAACATAAAAAACATGTTCAACATTTAAAAGTTGGTGAAGCTAAAACTATTACCTATGAATGGGAGTTCTTTTAATCATCAATAACAACAAAAAAAGGAATACGTATTTGATATCTAAATGCGTATTCCTATTTTATTTTTAATTTACCTTTTAGACGTTTACTAGCATTAAAACGAATTTTATAATTACCCTCAACATAGATTTTATCTCCTGTTGCGGGGTTAATGCCATTGTAACCATCTTGATAATATTTTTCGAATGTTCCAAAACCACTAATCACAACTTTATCTTCTTCCGCTAAGGCTTCAATGATACAATCGAATGTTTGATTGATAATTGATTCAATATCCACATAGTTAAAATCATTAGCCTTGTGAATGGCTTTGATTAGCTCACTTTTTGTCATTTTCATCACCCAAAAATATTCTACTATGTTTTTAGTAAAAATTCAAGGATTTTGCTTATTTTACTTAAGTTTTTTAATGTTTTTTATAGAACAATTGCGATTACTCCGCCTTTACTTTGGTTTACTACCTTTGTAATACCATCATTATACTTAGTTAAAACAGTTTCAGGAATTTGATTAACTTTAATCTTAATACCATCAGAAATGACATCACAAAGCTTACGACCAAAGATTTCACTATTCCAAAGTTTCTCAGGATCATTCTTGAAATCTTCAATCATATGATCAACTAACACTTGTGATTGTTCGGCACTACCGATAATTGGTTCAAATACCGAGTCAACACTTAAGCGATTGATCAAAAGGATATTCGCGGTTGCGGCTATCTTAATGCCATATCTTCCACCTTGCTTAGTGGTAACTGGCTCATGAAGTTTGATTTGTGATAGTGGAGGTAACACTAAATCATAACCTACTTGATATACTTTTTCTAAGTTACCAACAACGTCATAAACCTTTTTAGCATGCTTTAATTCTTGTAAAGTATGGATGAAAGCACCTTTATCGTCGATCTTTTCGCCTAAGATTTCTTCAATAATGTTTTTATAGATTGAATCATCTACCCCAAGGTCAAAATCAACAACCCCAGTTCCTGCATCAATGTTTAAAATATCAACATGAGTTAGGTACTCACATTCTTCAAGTTTAGCTTGAATAACAAAAACATCCTTCATCTTACGGTAATCACCAGTGATGCTACCAACAAGAGTTGTAAATTCCTTCTTAAATGGAACTTCATCATCTAGTTCTTTAATCCAACTTGGAATTTCAAGATTTAACTCGGAAATATCAAATTCACTTAAAGCTTTCTTTAAGATGTTATCCGTATCTTCATCAGTCATCTTAGTTACATCAACACTAACAACGGAAACATTATATTTTTCTTCTAACTTTTTAACTAAATCAAGTGTTTCTTCAGCATTTGGTTTTACACTATTTAATACCATTACAAATGGTTTATTAAGTTCTTTTAATTCTTTAACTAGTTGTTCTTCAATTTTTTCATAATCTTCACGACTAAATTCACCAAAGCTACCATCACCAGTAATTAAAACACCAATATTAGAATGTGATTCAATAACTTTTCTTGTTCCCACTCCAGCAGCATCCCCAAATGGAATTGGCTCCGCGAACCATGGAGTTTGAACAAGTCTAGTTGTGCCATCTTCATTTAAATAGCCTTTCGCACTATCCATAATATAACCAACACAATCAACTAAACGAATATTAACATTTAAATTATCTTCAATAGTGATTGTCATATTATTTGTTGGAACAAACTTAGGTTCAACCGTCATAATAGTCTTTCCCTCACCACTTTGAGGAAGCTCATCTACAACCTTATGGTATGTAGTTTCATCCGTAATATATGGTAAAACTTTAACTTCCATAAAACGTCTAATAAAACTACTTTTACCACTTCTTACCGGACCAACAACTCCTAAATACATTTCCCCGCCTGTACGGGTTACTACTTCTTTTATTATATTTTCACTCATATATCTATTCTCCTTCATCTAAATGTATGAAGGAAGTTTATAAATTATGACTAAATTAAAGCACAAAATGTACTCTATATCACTATAGAGTACATTTTATTTTAAAGACTAATCTTCTTTTTTATAGCCCCAGATTACAGTACCTTGGGAGTTCCAATCACTATTCCATCCATCAGGACAAGATTCATCCTCTGCATAGATAGTAGTATTAGAATCAAATACCCAATTACCCATATAAGTAATTCCCGTTGGAAGAATGACACTCATAAGATTAGTACATCCTGAGAACGCACTATCAAATATGGAATCAATTCCTTTATTTAAAGTAACACTTGTTAAGTTATAACAAGAGTTAAATGCACCAAAATATATCGCGTTTACAGACCCTGGAATATTAATACTTGTTATACCACTATCACTAAATGCACCTTCACATATTTCTTGTAAGGTATTAGGAAGATTAACTTCTTTTAAGTTACTACATCCATCAAATGCATAAAAACGAATCGAAGTAATTCCTTCTGGAAGAGTAATCTTAGTTAATATCTCTGGTGAACCAAGATTATAAATGCTTGTAACATTATACGAAGTTCCATTAAATTCAATACTTGTTGGAATTGCAGGATCATCTACTTTAATCTTGTAAATTACAGCACTACTTCTTTGAATAAAATAATCAATGTTTTCAGTTTCAACAAAACCTTTAACACCAAATACAAATTGACCTTCAGAATGTGGATCATCACTTATGTAATCAGGCCAATCTGCCAATTTACCATCAGCACCAAAGTAGAATCTTCCTACAACTGATAATTCAACTGATTGTGGTTCTATTATTGTAACTGATGCTGGAATATAAAGAGTATTAATTTTCGAAGTAAAAGTTTTTAGTTTAATTGTTGTAACTGAATACTCATTACCTTCATATGATACTGTTTCAAGTATTCTAACATCTTTACCTTTAATACTTGTTACTTCAACATGATCGGTTTTAATTAAATATGAAACACCATCTTGAGTAAGAGTACCAACATATCCCCAAATTACAGTGCCTTGGAAATTCCAATCAGTATCCCAACCATCAGGACAAGATTCTTCTTCTACAAAGATTACTGCAGTAGAATCAAAGACACCGTAACCAATAGTTTCAATTCCCTTTGGAAGGTAAACTTCTTTTAAATTATTACAACATTGAAATGCATAACTTTTGATTCTTTTTATTCCATTTTGAAGAATAATTTTTTCAAGACCATTACAACCATTAAAAGCATCGCGTCCTATTTCTTGTAATGTATTTGGAAAATTAACTTCTTTCAAACTAGTACAATTAGAAAATGCATAATGATTAATTATTTCTATTCCATTAGGAAAAATAATTTTTTCAAGAGCGTTGCATCCAAAAAATGCATAAGAACCTATATATTTTAATGTGTTTGGAAGATTAACTTCTTTCAAGTTAGTACATCCATTAAATGCATTATCATTAATTGTTTCTATTCCATTATGAATAATTATAGAAGTTAAATCCTTTGGTGAACCAAGATTACAAATAGTCGTTACATTATAAGAAATGCCATTGTATACTACAGTTTCTGGAATTGTAACATCTGTGCCTTCAATACTTGTCACTTCCGCATGATCTGTTTTAATCAAATATGTAACACCATCTTGAGTAAGAGTACCAACATATCCCCATGTTACCTTATCATTAGCACCATAGTTCCAATTGCTATCCCAACCACTAGGACAGGATTCTTCTTCTACAAAGATTAATGCAGTAGAACAAAAGGCGCGATAGGCAATTGATTCTATTCCCTTTGGAAGAATAATTTTTTCAAGAGCATAACATCCATCAAAAGCACATTCGCCTATTTCTTTTAATGTATTTGGAAGAATAACTTCTTTCAAATTATTACAACCATAAAATGCATAGTCATTAATCGTTGTTATTCCAGTAGAAATAATTATTGTAGTCAAATCATTTTGTGAACTATGGCCGCAAATAGTCGTTACATTATATGAAACATCATTGTATACTACAGTTTCTGGAATTGTGACATCTGTGTCTTCAATGCTTGTCACTTCCGCATGATCTGTCTTGATTAAATATGTAACACCATCTTGAGTAAGCGTACCAACATATCCCCAAATAACATTAGAATTAAAACACCAATTTTCATCCCATTTTTCTGGTTTACTTTCTACTTCACAATAAATTTTATTTATATTACCGAAAGCATATTTATCAATTTTTTCAACTGTCTTTGGAATAAATACTTTTTCCATTGTACAGCTATCAAATGCATTTTCACCAATTGTTTTCACAGAACTTGGAATTTCAATAGATTCTATAGCACAATTAGCAAATGTTTCTTTTCCAATGAGAGTTAATGCATTAGGTAATTTTACTTTTTTAAGTTCTTTGAAATTTTTAAAGCAACAATCCCTAAGCTCCGTAACATTGTCTGGAATAGTAATTTCAAATACTTCTTCATATGCATTTTCATCATTTAATATTAAAAACTTAGACACATTATCCATTAGATGTTTACTTTCATCTTCCATTTTAATATTACACCATGTCTCAATAGTTCCATTATAATATACATCTTGTATTGAATAACATGCCGAAAATACATAATTTTCAACAATTTCTAAGTTTTTAGGTAATACAATTTTCTTTAAGTTTATACAACCATAGAATGCACCTGACTTAATTTTTTTTACAGTATCTGGTATTACTATTTCTTTTAAATCATGACAACCGTCAAATAAACTAGCGTCTATAATTTCTATGGTATTTGGAAGATTAATTGTCTCAAGTCCACAACTAGCAAATGTTCTGCTACCTATAAATTGTAAATTTTCTGGAAGGGTTATATTTTTTAACTTTTCACAAGATTCAAAAGAACCACCACCTATATAATTAACACTATTAGGAATAATCACATTGTTCAAATTTTTACAATACGAAAATGAACTTTCAATTCTTTCCAATCCTAAAGGTAATGTAATTTTCTCTAGATTATAACAATATGAAAATGCTTCATTGCTTATTGTTTTAATTCCCTCGAGAATTTCAACAGTTTTAAGACTTGACCAATTATAAAAAGCAATACTTTTTATAGTATAATTGCCTCCTATTGTTACAGTAGATAGACTATTAGGAACATAACTTCCTAATACATAATATGCATTTTCAAATTCATTTTTCCCAAACAGATTTAATGCAACTGAGTCATCACGAAGAATTTTGTTATTATATATAGTTAAATCGGTTAAGTTTGAACAGCCAGATAATATAGATCCACCAATAACTATAAGTGATTCAGCTAGTTCTACTGATTTAATTGTTTTATTATTTAAGAAAGCTAAGTCATCAATAGCAATAACTGGTAAACCATCAATTACTGATGGAATTACTAAGTTTTCATTTTCACCTTTATAACCTGTTATTACAATATAACTATTATCAATAATTGAATAAATTATGCCATTATATTCTTTTATTTCTTTTTCTTTAAAGTTCCATCCAAGAGTATTTTCTCTAAAGTCTTTAGAATTAAATAGTTCATTGGTTATTACCATATCATTTTCTATTTTTTCATTATTTAAATATAAATGATCAACAATATAACCTTCATAATTAAATACTCCACTTAAATCATTACTATCATACTTGTAATTTAAGTAACCAGATACTAGAACATTTTCAATAGTTGAGGTATCATTTTTATCAATTATCTTAAATGGATAATTCTTAGTATCTGGACTAGTTGTATCAATACATGTTGTATCAACATCAACATATAGATCTTTAAAATAAACATTTTTAAATGTTGCATTTTCAAGTGCTAAAATATTGGTGATAAGATCATAAGATGTGTTAAATGCGAATTCCCATTTATCCTCATGGACATAAGTAAGATTACTAATGGTATGACCTTTTCCATCAAAATATCCTCTGAATACATAAGGATTCCAGGAATAACCAGTCATATCAATATCATTTACTAGTTCATAAATGTAATTGTCTGTCATATTCATAAGATCTTCAGGAGTAGATACTTGATGAATGGTTAGTGCTGTAGTTTCTTGATCTACTTCAAATGATTTAAAAATAAATGTATAGTTAGAAGTATAATTTCTAAGACATTCATTACCTGCTTCATCTATATACTTAACATAATGCATTTTTATGGATGTTGACTCATAGAAATTAGCCATTATATATAAATGATTATTATCAATAACCTGTAGATTTGAACTTGTTATTAAACTATCATTTAATTGATATGATATTTCTTTAATCAAATAATTTTTAGGATTATCAATTTTAATAATATATCCAAGAGTATAACCTCTTTTATCAAAGTTTGTTCCATTTACAAGGGAAATGTCAATGATATCAAGTCTTGAGAAAATTTCAATATTTAAATTATTTAAACCTTCTACTTCTTGTTCTACAGTTACGCCATTAATTACATACCCCATTCTTTCAACTTTGACATTCATTTGACCACTCATTTGTGGAGCTTTCATAATGATAATAACATTATTAAGACTATCCCCACCAAGGATGTTGTATTTTTCACCATTGATGATTAGGTAACTTACTTTGATGTTACTCTTATTATCAAGGTATAATTTAATGTTTACATCTTCATTAGTTTTTGGTGAAGTTTCATTTAAGACTTCAAGTTTATTAATACTAATGTTGTAAGCAAGAGTTGAATAAACATAGTCAATAGTTGTTGTCAAATCATCAGAATTTTCATTTAAGTTGTATGTATAACTTAATCTAAATGTATAAAGGGTATTAGATTCAAGTTCATTGATGACATTTTCATCAAATTCGGTAATTGTTTTAACTAGAACATCACCATTATAAACATCAAGTTTAATTTGATTGATGATTTGATCATTATCAACTGTGATTAGTTTATAATTAATGCTTTCCGCATTCGATGTGAAACTCATACTGATGACAGGGATCATTAAAGCAAGAGTCTTGACAGTTGTTTCATATTCAAAGGTTTGCACACCTAAGCCATCATTAAAGTCTTTTTCAACAACATAAACAACACGATAAGTTGTGTTACTAAATAAATCGGTAAATTCTTTTTCGGTTAAATCTTTAGTTGTTTTAATTAATTTATTGCCAAGATATAGTTTAATCTCAACAATTTTTGATATTCCATCAACATCAACTAAAGTATGTTTATAGTTAATTTCTCTCTTTAAAGCCTCTAGTTTGATGTCAAGTTCAATATCTTCTAAGGCTTTAGTCTTAATTTCTTTAGTGTAGGTTTCTTCTTGAATATCTCTACCATCATGATAGTCATTAAGAAGAGTAATTACTAATTTGTAAGTATTGTTACTTAAAAGATTAGTATATAAGTTATCTGTGCCATCTACTTCCTTATTATTATAGTATAACTTAATATCTTTTAAAGTACTGATATTATCTCTATCCATTATCTTATAACTATAATTAATCGATGTTTTAGTACTTTCTAAGGTAATGTCGATACTAGGTTTTTCCATCGCAAGAGTCTTTACATACTCTTGATAACTTACTTCTTCTTCACCATTATTTAAGTCTTTAATAAATCTAACGACTACTAAATAACGATTATTAGAAAGTAATTTACTAAATGAAATATCGTTAAGGGAAGTTACAGTCTTAACAACAACATTATTAAGAAGAATGTCAACTTGTTTAAAGGTTAGTGCCGCATCAATGTCATTGATTGAATGATTGATGTCAAAGCCATCTTTAGTAATATTATTAAATGATAGTTCATAAGTTGGATCTTCTTTTAAAGTCTTAAACTTATATTCTTCATTTAATTCACGACTTCCATATCCATCATCAAAGTCATAAACATAATTGATTCTAATAGTGTAGTTAGTGTTAGATTTTAAGTTTTCAAGTTTAGTCTCACTTTCACTTAATTTTCTAACAAAAGTTAAACCTTCATATAAAGCAATTAAGTTAATTCTTCCGGTTACGTTATTATCAGAGATTAATAAATTATATTCTAGACTATCTTTAGAAACATAATAAGGAGTGAAAATCATTGTTGGAACTTGTTTAGTACTTCTTATTACATATTCATAAGTCTTGTTTTGAACACCCATACCATCATCTAGATCATAGAAATATTCAACAACAATGGTATACTCAATGTTAGAACTTACAACATAGTTGAATTCTAAAGAATCAAGAGTTGTTTCTTGTAAGTTACCATTTTGGTATAGTTTAATATCAATGATATTAAATACACTATCTGGGTCAGAAACATTGACTTTACCTTTTATTTCTTTATCAGTAACACTATCAATCTTAATACCAATAACTGGAAGATTTTTAGTTAAGGTTTTAATATTTTTTGATAAGATAGATGTAGTTCTACCATTACCATCTTGTAAATCATAGGAGTAAGTAACTCTTATTTCATATGTAGTATTAGAATATAGATTTGTGAAGATTGAGTTTAAAACATCACTTGATAAGATTTCTACGTTATCTTTATATAGTTTAATGCTTTCAATCTTTAAAGTATTTTCAATATCAGTATATGTTACTTCGTAGTTTATACTATTCTTTGTTGATGATAAACCTAAATCGACTGTTGGTACAATCTTTGATAGGGTTTGTACATCCATGGTGATAACCATTTCATCTTGACCATTGTTTAAATCATATGTGTAATAAAGCTTAATGGTATAAGTTGTATTACTTAAAAGATTAGTAAAGCTGAAATCTTCAGTTTTAGTATCAACTAAGGTATTGTTTTTATATAGTTCAACACATCTAATCATACCAGCTTCATCAATATCTTTAATAATTGGATTTACCTTGATTTCTGTTTTGGTTGGGAATGGCTTTAAAGAGACATCTGGAGTTATTTTTAAAGTCTTGAAAGTTATTTCTTCAATCAATTCTTTTGTTCCGGTTCCATCATCTAAGTCATAACCATATACTACGACTACCTTATATTCAGTATTAGAGGTAAGATCAGGCATATTAAAGTCAGTCAAACTTAAATTCTTAATGATGGTAGTTCCTTTATAAAGTGTAATCTCTTTAAGACTTCCGGTTTGGTTAAGGTCAATTACATTAATATTTAATAATGCTGAATTATCTGTAAGGTTGTTAATATTTAATGATAAACTTGGAACTTGCTTTCCTGAGGTAATCTTATATTCAAAAGTCTTATATTGATTACCTACTCCATCATCTAAGTCATAATTATATTCAACAACGATAGTATATTCAATATTAGATGTTACACTATAATTAAATTCTAGACTATCAAGGGTTGTTTCTAGTAAATTATTGTTTTGATATAATTTAATATCAATAATACTAAAAGTATTATCAGGATCAGAAAGATTTACTCTACCTTTGATATGTTTTTCTGTTACACTTTCAAGTTTTATGCCAACTACAGGGGTGGATTTACTTAAAGTTTTAATTGTTTTAGAAATGGTTCTAGTAGTTCTTCCGTTTCCCTCATTTAAGTCATATGAGTAAGTAATTCTTACTTCATATGTTGTATTTGAAAATAGTTTGACAAAAGTTGAATATAAAATGGCAGTATCAACTTTTACACCACCCTTGTAAATATCTTTTTCATCAATTTCTAAAGTATTTTCAATATCGGTGTAAGATATATTATAACTAATACTATCTTTAGTTGAAGATAAACTTAAATCAACACTTGGTACTACTTTTGGTAGTGTTTTGGTATCAAGAGTTACTACCATTTCATCAGTACCATTGTTTACATCATAAGTATAATATAGTTTAACGGTATAATTTGTATTACTTAATAGACCAGAGAAATAGAAACCTTCCGTTTGACTTTCAACAAAATCATTATCTTTGTAAAGAGAAATCTTTTCGATACTTCCTGCATTATCAATATCTTTAATTATTGGAGTTACTTTGATTGCTGATTTAGTTGGATCTAATTTTAATGATATATCAGGAGTTTCTTTTAAGGTCTTGAAATTAATTTCTTGACTTATCTCTTTTGGTCCTACTCCATCATCTAAGTCATAACCATAAATAACTACTACTCGGTAGACAGCATTAGAATTAAGATCAGTAATGTTATAATCAGTTAAACTTAAATTTTTAACTAGAGTTGCTCCTTTATAAAGGAGAATATCTTTAATACCACCAGTTTGGTTAACATCAGTTGTGTGAATGGTTAATAAAGCTGATGATGACTCGATATTTTTTACATCAATTGAAAAAGTCGGTACTTTTTTAAGAGTGGTTACTTCAACTGTTTTAGTAACTTTAATTTCCCCATTACCATCATTTAAATCATAAGCGTAAGTTAATTCAATTTGATATGTGGTATTTGGTTTAACGGAATTAATTGTACAACGATAGTTTTCATCCATTTCAATCACTGCGAAATAGTAATTTAAAAGACGAGGTTTTGATACTTTAATGATATTATCGTTATCCGTAACAACTTGAGAAATTATTATAAACTCATCAAGAGCGTAAGTTACTACATCTACTTTTGGTACTTCAAGAGCAACTGTCTTGATGTTTCTCTTTTCACTGATGGTTTGTTCATTTTTGCCATCAAATAAATCATAGAAATATACAACTTCAAGAGTGTAATTATTGTTTGACAATAATTCATGGAAAACATCTTCCTCATTTTCTGATTTCTTGATTAATAAATCATTTAAGTATAGGTTAAATTGTTTCTTTGTTATGACATTATCAATATCACTTGAAGTAACTTTATAGGAAATTGAGAATTTATCTGAAGTAAGCGATTCAATTTCAAAGGTTGGTTGGTTATTTTCAAGAGTTTTATATTCTAATGTATAAGTATTCTTTCTTGTTGCTCCATCAAATTCATAGCTATATACAACTTGAACTGTATAGTTTGTATTAGTTAGTAAGTTTTCAAATATAACATTATCAATATTGTTAATGGTTTTAACAATCTCTTCACCTTTAAGTAAGTTAATTTCATTAATTGTAGCTCTACTACTTTCTTCTTTAAAGGTTAAGCTAATCGAATTTTTGGTACATGTAGCATCTTCAACGATAAAGCCATCAAGGGAAGTAAATTTCTTTGAACCAAGGTTTACCGCTTGTTTTTCTTTTCCTGAGAAGTCATCATAAATACCGATAATCATGTATTCATAGTTTGATCCCATTTGAAGATTATCATAAGAAATACTGTTAAGTCCTACTTGTAAGAGAGTATTATAGACAATATTAGTACCATCATACAAGAAAAAGTACATTCCGTTTTGAGGATCCATTAGGTTATTATCATCTTTTAATTCAATGATTGATGAATAAGATGTGGAAGTAATAGCTTCTTCGATAACCGTCGCGGTAGGTAGAACATCATATTTAATACCAGCTTTAACTGTTCTTTTGCCGTCCATTCTAACATCTTTGATTTCTGTTTTATCGACATACTTTATCGCATCAATGGTATATTCTTTTAATCCCGGTTTCATTCCCGCATCAACTTCAATGATTAATTCGGTTGAATTTGATCCTTCTTTAAATTCATAAGATTGATATTTTCTTTCATTTAAAGTAAATGATAAGATTTCGTATTCAGTTGGATTGTATAGGTGAACAACAATGTTGAATTTTTCACCTTTTTTAGCATAGTATTCAACTCTTTCGGTAGTAATGACATCAAGGAAGTCATCAATAGCATCTTTTATTCCTACGGAATTATTGACATCATTGACTCTTCTGATTTTTTCTTTGACATCACTTGCTTGTTCAATCGACATGCCTTGATAAACTGGTGTAATTTCTTCAACGATCTTTTCCCATTTAGCAATCAAAGTGATATCCTTTTTAACGGTATCAATATTGAAACGCCATTTATCTTCTCCTAAGTACCATCCAAGTAGGCGGTAACCTTCAACCTCAGTGATGGTTGGTGTTTCTAAGAAGCAACCTTCTTTTACTTTGATTTCTTTGATTTCTTCATCAAAACTGATAAATTTAACGGTATAAACTTCATCTTCTTTTGGTCTTTCTTTAATAACTCCAAGATTTTTGATTGTACCATCGGTTAATGAAATGATGAGTTCACCTGCATCATTAATGGTAACATCTTTTATACCGATACCATCAATGCCGTTTTTCCCCGCAATCTTACCTAAATTAATGACAACATCATCCGTATAAGTTAGGATTAATTCGCCATAGTCATTTACAATCATTGATTTTACCCCAACACCATTTGTACCTGAGGTACCAACAATCTTACCTAAGTTTTTGGTTGTATCATCAGTAAAGGTAACTATTAGTTCACCTTCATCATTAATTTCGACATTCTTAATTCCTAGTCCATCGGTTCCTTTTACTCTACCAAGGTTGATGACTTCACCAGTTGATAGGGTAATGATAAGTTCACCTAAGGTATTGATTTCGACTTTTTCAATGGAGGTTCCATCAATTCCTTTAATTGTCTCTAACCACTCTTCGTAAGTTCCGGGATAACCAGATTCTTTGGCGAGAGTATAGATTTTATATTGTTTAGTATTAGTTATATCTTCATTCTTTTTCTTACATGAGATGGTAGTAAATGATAAGAAAAGAATTAAGATAGTTATTAATATTAAATGTTTGTTCTTTTTCATCGGTTTTCTCCTTTTATAATTTAACAAATTGTTAAAAATCCTTTATTTTTTATTCTAAAATGTTTGTTTTTTTATAAGTGCATTTCTTATAATATCACAAAATGACAGAATTTAAAATAATAATGATTAAAATATTTAAACAAAGTTAAAAATGCACCCCACGAGGAATGGAGTGCATTAATCTTTTTTACACTCATCTAAAGTGTTAATGAGTATTTCTATTCAATTGCTATTCTTAATTTATTGTCTGCAGTTGGATGATCTTTAGTAACTTCATGAATACCATTACCATCGTTTAAATCATATTGATAAACAATGACAACCACATATTCACCTTTTTCTAAACCACTAAATGATAAGTCAGCAGTTGAAACCCCTTCATTATTTTGGTCTTTCTTAATGTTATCTAAATGATCTTTACTTGTTACAAGAGTATCATCTTTATAAACTTCTACTCTTAAAATATTTAATATTAGGTCAATATCTGTTAACTTAAACCATAAAAGTAATGTATTATTAAATGGAACTCCACTAGTAATAACCGCAGTTGGAACGGTTAATGGAATGGTATGAGTAGTTGTTGATACACTATCAGTATGAACACCTGTTCCATCATTTAAGTCATATTGATAATTAATTCTAATTTCATAGTCATTATCCGATAATAAATCACTAAATGAAAGCTCGTTTAAGTCAGTAATGCTTTTAACTACTTCGTTATTTAAAAGTAAATCGACAGAAGTTACACTACCAACATTATCAATATCTTCAATATCATAGTTGAAAGTAATACCATATTTTGTTGGTGTTACATCCTTATGAGTTATTATTGGTTTTTCTTTTGGTAGAGTTGTAAATTCATGTTCAATGGTTAAGAATTTTTCACCGGTACCATCTAGTAAATCATATTGATAAGTTGCATAGAATTTATATTGATTATTTGATAATAAATTAGTTAATTCACGAATATCTTGATCAAATTTATGAGTATCAACTAAGACTTCAGTTTGACCTTCAAGTTTGTAAACTTCAAGTTTAATGATTTTACCAATATCTGTAGTATCCATAATATCATAATTAAATCTTAAACCATCTTTGGTTGGAGTTGAATCAATTACCTCAACAGTTGGTGTTGGACGTTCTTCGGTCTTGATGGTTGTTCTGATTTCTTTCGTGATAAGCGTTTCTTCATCATTTTCGGTTATTGTATATTCATATGTTGCGATTACTTCATATTCGGTATTAGATAGTAAGTTAGTAAAGTCAATTACATCACTTTCAGGTTTAATAAAATTAACTAGATCTTCACCTTTATAGATTTCAACCTTTGTTAAATTACCAGTAAACTTATCAGTTCTTACCAAATTAATATGAGCACTATCATAATCTGTAGTTATTTCCCCAAAGTTATATCCTTCATCAGTTGTAAAGGAATGACGATATAAAATATTAGCTTTCTTACCTTCTCCATCAAGTAAATCATATACCCCAATAATAATGTAGGTGTAGTTACTTCCTAGTCTTAAGTTACTATATGGAATAAGCGTACGACCAATGTTTAGTTTATCAACTCTTAATAAATCTTCATCATTAAATAAATAAATATTTATCCCACTTTCAGCATCAATGATGCTATCTAAATCCTTAATTTCTACACTAATACCATAATTTGTAAGGTCAGCGATACCACTTAAATCAGATACGTTAGGTACATTTTGGTAGGTTACCCCAATTTTGATTGTACGTTCACCATCAAATCTTACGTCTTTAATAGATTCACCATCAACATACTTGATCGCATCAATTGTGATTTCTTCAATTCCTGAAGCCTCACCAACTTTAAATTTAACAATGATTTCTGTTGAATTAGATCC
The DNA here is from genome assembly GCA_934133195.1 of uncultured Bacilli bacterium. GTDB lineage: Bacteria > Bacillota_I > Bacilli_A > ML615J-28 > CAG-313 > UMGS75. Next base: position 109,315 of record CAKPAZ010000001.1, read on the forward strand.
TTCAACAAATTCATATGATTGATATTTGTAACTATTTAAAGTAAATGATAAGATTTCAAATGATTTTGGATTATCTACTTTAATCGTTACTAGAATTTCTTCTTCTGGTTGGGCATAACAAGAAATGCCAGGAAGATAGATAATACCGATTTTATCGATTATTTCATCTTCTGATTCACCCGCAAGCTTTTTCTTTGTTCCACTTAAGTGATGGACAGTTTGAAAGTTACTTGCGACCATTTCTCTATATACCGGTGTATTCTTATAATTAATTACGGAAATTATCGTAATTACCACAATCAAACAAGTCATTACTGCACTTAATCCCCAAATAATTGGTTTTTTATTTACTTTAAACCATGATGGTGCTTTAACAACTTTATTTCTTTTTATCTTAACGATACCCTTAGTTTCTTCGAGTTTGTTATCTGTAACATTAGATAAATCTCGGAGAAAATCATCTCTTAATTTATCAAACTTTTTTCTCATTTTATTGTTCCTCCATTATCATTCTTAGTTTTTCTAAAGATAATTTTAATTTTAGACTAACATACTTTGGAGTTTTGTCCATCATTTCAGCAATTTCTTTAAATTTGTATCCGAAGACAATGTTATACACGATAACATCTTTTTCTTCTTGATCAAAATTCTCAGATAATATTTCATCATATTTCCCCAAGTAGGTTGTACTTACGTCAGGTAGTTCATCGATAATGTCATTATTTTTAATGACTCTTTTTTCCTTAACTAAATCTCTTGTACAATAGTTTTTTGCGAGATTCTTAGCAATTGTAAGTATCCAGTATTTAAAGTTTCCCCCGTTATATTGTTCGATCTTATTATATACCGTAAGAAAAGTATCTTGTAATAGTCTTGATGTCGCATCATGATTTCTTACAATCTGGTATATAACGTAATAAATTAGGTTTTTGTACTCGGCGTATAAATCTTCAAACGCTTCTTCGTCTTTTTCTTTGATTAAATCGATTTGCTTTTTATTCATAAATTCTCCTCTTTATACGTTAACATTTATAATTTTTGTTACCATATTCTACCAAACGATTAGGACATTAAATGTCTCTTTATCAAAAAAAACATCATTCTGATTCATTTGCGTAGGATATTAGCTTATAAATTTGTTTAGAACGTAAGTATACTATCTCCTTTCCGGTATAAAAATTGTAAAGATATGAACGAATTTCATTGATGTATCTACTAAATGTCTTATCTTCTAGATTAAATTTTTGTCTTATTTCGGTAGTGTTAATAAATTTATTAGTTAGTAATTCTTCATAAATATATAAACATACCTGTGTTTTTACTAGTTTCATTCTTTCACCTCACACTACATAAGACACATCTATTTTCAAAAAAAGCAAAATAAAACACCTTTTTTTTATAAAGGTGTTAGAAAAAAAGAAAAAATCCGTATCATTACGATACGGATCAATGTTAATGTTAAACTAATTTAATAGTTTGGCTTGATGCTTTTTGGCTTTCTTTTTGGCTTGTTCTTTTAAGTTACAATAAATAGCGTAATCACTAAGTACAACCTCTGAATTAAATGGTAAAATTCCTTTATCAATTCGATTTAATAATACTTGAAGTTCACGTTCAATGATACTTACAAGTTTATCCGAATATCCATAGTCAATTTTATTAAAATCAAATTCATCACGATCGAGGATAATTTTATCTCCACTTGGGAAGACTTTAACATCGAGATCATAGTCTATGTACTTAACACCTTCACTATCCTTTACATAAGGTGAACTCAAATTACAGTAATAATAGATTGCGTTGCCTCTTAACATACAGATAATGTTAAACCAATAGTTTTTAAAGAAGTAACATACTGCTGGTTCCTTCGTTTTCCATCTTCTACCATCACCATCAATGACATTTGCACGGTCATTAACTATTACTAAAACATCGCTTGTTTGGCGTACTATGTAAGTTGATTGCCATACACGATGAAGAACACCATTATGTTTATAACTAATAATTTCTATTTTGTTATTCACATAATCACTTCTTTCTTAAATCGTAATAATTATACCATTTTTACCATTTTTTTTAAAGCAAAAAGACCAAAAAATTTAAAATTAAGCTTGTTTGTTCTTATAATGATCGATTAAATCAATAAGACGATCATATTCTCTATTAACAAGTACTTCAAGATATTCTTCAAATGGTACTTGAGTCTTATTAACTTTAAATTCTTCTAATAATTCAAAATAGTGAAGCTTATCTTTTGCGGGGATGGAAATAGGTAAATATCCACCTTCAATTAGCATATAGTTTAATACAAGTCTCGCAAGACGACCATTACCATCTAAGAATGGATGTACTTTTGCAAGTTGTAAGTGTGCATATGCAGCTTTTTGGATTGTGGTACCTTCATAGTTTTGAAGGGTATCATAGTATTTTTTCATACGATCGTATACTTTGATGTAATCACATGGAGTATGGTGTGATCCTTTAATGCTGATATTAGTATTACGATATAAGCCTCCATTGATAATACCATCAAGTAACATCTCATGTAAGTCTTTAACAAAATCTTCAGTAAATGGTTTTCCTTCATGGATATAGTCAAGCATAAATTGATATGTACGGAAATGATTGTAAATACTACGTTTTAAAGTTTCATCAATTCTTACAGGATAACCTTTAGTAATAGAAACAACATCTTCTACAGATACAAGAGTATTACCTTCAATGCATGTAGAATTTTTAGTATAAACGCATGCGAAATTATAGTCATATAATCTAACTTCTTCAGCAGGTACATACTTTAAGTTTTCCTTTACATACAATTTCTTTTCTTCAAGATTCATTTTAGTCACGCTCCTTTTATATAGTATATCATATTTTAATTTTTTTAATGATTAATTGCATTGATTATTTCATCAAAGTCATCTTCACTTAGCATTCCTTGATACTTATCTACAATTTTTCCCCCTATATATAATAAGGTAGTAGGTACCGTTTTAGTGGAAACTCCTGATGGTAGATTTTCAGTAATTCCCGTATCAACTTTATAAATATGCATATCAGGGTAGTCATCTAATAGTTCTTCAAACTTAAATAATAGCATCTTACAAATAGGACACCACTTAGTATAAAAGACTACAACACCATCATTGATATTTACTTCTTCTAATGTTTGTTCATTTAAGTTAATTTCTTCGATTTCGTTCATTATCTCACCTACTTTAACTCAATTACAGTAACCCCAAAGCCACCTTCAGTCTCACCACCATAGCGGAAAGACTTGATGTGTGGAGATCGTCTAACAAATGATTGTACAAGCTCACGGATAGCTCCGGTACCATAACCATGAATAATGGTCGCTTGTTTGATTCCCACTAAAACCAGGTCATCAATATATTTATCAAGGGCATCTTCAGCCTCAACATATCTTTTACCTCTTAAATCAAGGACTAAAGAGACATTAGCTTTTGAGGTGGTAGTGCTAATTCGTGATTTTGGTTCACTAACCTTAGGGGCTTTCTTTACTTTACTTAAGTCTTCACGACTAACGTCAAGTAAGATATTACCAATAGCAACATGGTAGGTACCATTTTTATTGATTTTTTGAACACTACCATATTGATCATAAGAATCAATATAGACATCATCACCAACTTCAATTGGTTCATTGGAATTGGTAGTTTTCTTCTTCTTTTCCGTTTTCTTTTTGACATCTAAGTCATTAAGTTTTTTCTTAAGATCAATGACTTCATGTAGCTTTAGATTTTTATTTAAGTTTTCTTCTAAGGCTGATATTAGGTCTTGACCTTCACCTTTAGCTTTTTCAATAATCTTGGTAGCCTCAATTATAGCCTTATTAATTATTTCTTTTTGTTTTTGATCGATATTATCAAGTTCATTATCTAGTTGTTTTTGTTTTTCTTCATTTTCTTTGATTAATGAATTTAAAGAACGTCTAAGTTCTTCATTTTCGTTAACCATGGTTTCAAGTTTTAGGATTAACTTTCTAGTTTCAGTATCGTTAGTTAATGTTAATTCATTAGCTTCATCTAAAATTTCTTTCTTTAAGCCTAGTCTTTTAGCAATATACAAAGCATTAGATGATCCACTTACGCCAATTAGTAAATGATAAGTTGGCGATAAAGTGTTTTGGTCAAATTCCATCGAAGCATTAATAATACGAGGTTCTTCAAAACCAAAGGCTTTTAGATCTGAATAGTGAGTAGTCGTAATAAAACTAACTTCATTTTTAATCAAGTATTTTAGAATCGCTTTAGCAAGATTTGAGCCTTCAACCGGGTCAGTACCGGCGCCAATTTCATCAAACAACACTAAAGACTTGGGAGTTACCTCATTAATGATCTGAACTATGTTATTCATATGTGACGAAAATGTGGATAAGTTATTCTCAATACTTTGATCATCACCAATATCACAAAAGACATTATCATAAAGCATAACGTCAGATTCTGCATCAGCTGGAATCAATAGTCCATATTTAGTCATTAAAACAAGTAAACCAACAGTTTTTAATAAAACAGTCTTACCACCAGTATTAGGACCAGTAATAATAATACCATCATACTTAGAACTAAAGTTAATATTGTTAGGAATTACTTTTTTAACCTTTAATAAAGGATGTCTAGCATTAACTAAATTAAGGTTACCTTCAAGATTTAAGTGCGGACGTCTTCCTGTGTAAGTGCGAGCAAGTGAAGCTTTCGCGAAAAGGAGATCAAGTTCTACTACTTTCTCAAAGTAAAGTTTTAGTCTTTCTACTTCCTTATTTATATAGGAAGAAATCTCTTTTAAAATCTTTTCAATTTCATCATGTTCTTGATGATATAGTTCCATCTTTTCACGCATTAATTCTTGAACTCCAAATGGTTCAATATAAACGGTTTGCATACTTGAACTATAGTCTTGAATAGTACCTTTTACCATGTTTTTATACTCGGCTTTAACAGCTAAACAGTAACAATCATTTCGCATAACAATACTGCTTTGAGCAAGTTTTGATGATTCTCTTACTAAAATTTCTTGGCATCTAGTTTTTATTCTTTGGTCAATACCTTGAAGTTTGTTACGGATTTGTTTAAGCGTTGGACTAGCATTATCTAAGACTTCTCCTGATTCATCGATTGACTTAATGATAATTTGGTCAAGATAATCAATGACATCTAGTTCATTTACAACTCTTTCATAATTATGACAACTAATTTTTTCATTTAACAAAGCATTTAATAACTTAATATTGGCCTTAATAGTTAAAAATAACTTTTCTGTTTCATAGATTTCACTACCTGAAAGCTTAGCTCCTTTTGATGCTAGCATTAAGATGTAATCATAATCAGAACTCATCATAATTGGAGCTCTTTCAAAACGCATAATAATCTTTAAAGCTTCATCAACATTGTCAAGTTCATTATTTAAATATTCAATATTATCACTTTGTTCTAAGTGTTGAACAATATCCATCGTTTTAGGTAGAATACATTCATGATATAATGATGTCAATATTTCATTTATTTCTAGTTTTTTAGTACTTAATAATTTAATATCACTCATGTTTATTCCTTTCTATTGCTAAAAAAACAATTTTATGATATAATTCTCTTGGAGGATACTTTTTATGCAACAGAATACTAATTCCACCCATAAGATTAAAGCTACAAATGAGCAAATGCAAGAAATGATTGATTTTTATCAAGGATACCTTGAATATGGAGCATCTAAATACACGATTGCTCGTGCTAAACTTGCAAATGCGACAATTACCTTTTATCGTACTAATGTTGTTTTATTCCAAGGCCTAAATGAAGCCAAAGAATACAATCAGTGGGCTAAAAAATTTAATCTTCCTATCGATGAAGAAAAAGTTGTTCAAACCATTGATTATAGTAATCTTGTTGCGATAGGTACTGATGAAGTAGGTACTGGGGACTTCTTCGGTCCGATTGTTGTTTGTGCAACCTACACCGACCATGAAGCGATGATTAAACTACGCCATCTCGGTGTTAAAGATTCTAAACTATTAACAGATAGTCAAATGATTCCCCTAGCAATCAAAATCACCGAAATCATTCCCTACTCAATCGTATTCTTAGATCCCATTAAGATAAATAGTCTCTCTCCAAAATATGATAATCTTAATTTTATTAAAGCTTATCTTCACAATAAAGCTATAAATAGTATACTAAAAAAAATAGGTGATGTAAAGTACGACGCTATATTAATTGACGAGTTTACACCTAAAGAAAAATACCTAAAATACCTTGAACATCAACAAAATGTCGTAACAAATGTTACTACAATTGTCCGTGGTGAGAAAGAACACATCGGGATTGCGGCAGCATCAATTATCGCTAGAGCAGCATTCTTACGAGAACTAAAAAAACTTAGTATTGAATATAAAATGGAACTTCTAAAAGGAGCAGGACCTGAGGTTGACCACTCTGCCATCTCATTTGTCCGTTCCTATGGCTTTGCAGAACTTAAGAAAGTCGCAAAACTAAAGTATGCTAACTCTCTTCGTGTTATCGATTACTTCAAACATAATCCACTACCTAAATCAAGACTTGTAGGTATTGAAGATATAAAACAAAAACTAAATATTGAATAAAAAAAAGCAAAATGCGTTGAAAATAAATCAACGCATTTTTTGTTATATAGATTATGAAGTAAATAAAGTAAAAAAGTAACCATGATTTGATTACTTTTTTAAAAATTTTGTCTATTTGTCTTTATTATTACATGTTTGAAAATAAAAAATACATAATTAAGAAAAAGAATACTCCAATAATAAAAACAATAGCTCCAATTTTTGCATTATTATAGTTATTTTCTTCCTGTTTTCCCATACCATTATATGGTGGAAGGCTATCTCTTTGATCTGCACGTGTACGATTATATGCTGATCTCAAACTTTTTTCTAATACATTTTTGCCTTCTATACTAAGTTCATATCGTGTTAATAAATTATATATTGTTCGATATGGTGCAATCATCAAATCCAATTTTGTACCATTTAAAACTAGGATTGGGTCACAATTAATAACTATATAATTTGAGTTTACTATAAGTGTATCAATTTTAGCTGAAGTCAACACGCCAAATGAATTAATAGTATTAGGGAGTGTAACTTTACTATAATGACAAGTTGAATTTGTTTTATCATCAGAAAACTCAGTAAAATTCGGTAAATATTCAACCTCTTTGATAAAACAACCTGGTGTACCTGCAGTGCGTATAATTTGCCAAGGAGCTTTTATGTATTGAATATTTTTTGATTGAGTTATGTATACACCACTATCTGGAAAAATGATATCCATATTATTAACAATTAAGGTTTCAATATAGTCACCAAATACAAAAGCACCAATTTTTACTATTTTATCCAATACAACTTTAGTAAGTTTTGTCCCTTTAAATGCAAAGGCACCTATTACTCTTACATTTTCTAAATTAATTTCTGCAAGGTTGGAACAATTTTCAAATGCTCCATTTTCAATAGTTGTAACACTTGATGGTAAGGTTACTTTTTCTAATGAACTAAGGTTTTCTGCTGCCCTTCCTCCTATTGTTGTTACACCATCAGGAACTATCAATTCTTTGTCAGTTGAGTAATAATTAATTAACACATTATTTTTAATTTCTATTGTTGGTTCAGTTAGTTTTTCTAGTTTTTCTTTTAATTCACCCTCAGCATTAGCTAAAGCTTGAATAAAATATTTATTTGTATTAAAAGATGGAATAGATCTTAAGATTTTTAAATCTTTAAAATTAATAAAATCTTCAAATTCTTCTGAATATTCACCATCAATATCATCATCATTTCCATCTACCATGAAATATAGATTATATATTAAAATATATGGATTAGTTGGATGTTCAATTAAAAGATCTTCTGACTTCTTCGCAGCTAGTTGTATCTTACCTATTTTAATTAATTGTTTAACATCATTTAAAATACTTTCACCTTTAACATCTCTAGGTTGTTCTTCATATCTTTGATGTGTTGGTTCATTTTTTTGAAGATTTAGAATTTTTCTAACACCTACTAGTAAATCTTGGATGAAACCTAGTTTACCCATATCAAGTCCTTGGATATTTCTTAGTTCTTTTGGTAAGTCATAAGCATCCATATCTTTATAACATGGTATTAACTTTTTAGATGTATCATTTTTCATCATAGCAAGGAATCTTGACCATTCATTTTTTACCCAAACTGCATTTACATAATCTTCACTTGTGGTAACTAATATCATAAGTTTGGAAGTATAAAGGGCTGAATAAATGTATGGTTCGTATTCACTTCCTGCAACACTTGATAAGGTAATTCTAGATAGAAATACTTTTAATCCTTCTTTGGTTAGAGTTTCATATATTTCTTGAGCAAGGATAGAGTCTTTTGTACGATCTCCAAATTCATCAGTTTCTTTATATGAGATAAAAACATCAAACGGTTCAATGTTCTTCATTATATCATTGATTCTTTTTTGGATTTCCGCAATCTTCGTTGCTTCATCGATGTAGGTACTTCTGGTAACTACATCAGCTAACTCTTTAGTTTTCTTAAAGTCATCATCATCTAGGATTGACACAGGTGACATTCTGTTGATGGTTGGTATTTTCTTACCATCATAATCATCAACGTATGTAATACCATATTTACATAGTAATAAGTTCCAATAGTTTTCAGCGTTTTTACCATCTTCTAGGATTAATTGTTCAAAGATATTGTATGCTTTATCAAATTCTTTGTTTATGCGTAGGTTGTTACCTCTCGCAATAAGTTTTAGAATTCTTTCATCATTTACCACAGGGATGGTTTGGGTAGAACCACAGTAATCACATGTTACTAGTTGTTCATTTTCTTTGACGTTTAGTTCTCCTCCACACATTTTACATTTAATTAAACTCATAATTAGTCTCCTTTTTCATTATTCAATAGATAAGACACAAAAAATGTCCAAAAGAGTCAAAAAATTATGAAAAATAAAAAAGAATAGCTAGTAAACTAACTATTCCTTATTTCCAGGTTCGTTTATTAAATAATATTAAGACAGGTAAAATCTCTAATCTTCCAATTAGCATTGCAAAAGTGAGGGTTATCTTAGATACTGGATTATATTCAGCAAAACTTGAGTAAGGTCCTACCGCTTCAAATCCAGGTCCAATATTAGAAAGACATGAAAGCATCGCTGAGAAATTAGTAAAGAAACCATGAGTGACTATTTCATCATTATTACTCATGTCACTATTTAAATCATAGTTATTAGCAATCTCATTTTCTCTAATTTCTACAATATTGTCTTGACTAATATTTCCTATGGCATAGGTTTTACCATTGGCTTGGTCAAACGATAAAATAAAGATTCCTGCTAAAAGAATAACCATATACATTGCGAGGAAACCAAAGACATCTTGGATAGTTTTATTATCTAAAGTTTTACCTTCAAATTTTGTTTTAGCAACATAATTAGGGTTGATTAACTTTCTAATGTTTAGGCCAATACCTTTTATCGCAATGACAATTCTTGATACTTTGATACCTCCGCCAGTTGAACCAGCCATGGCTCCACTAAACATTAAGAGAACGATTACTACTTTAGCGACTTCACTCCACTTATCAAAGTTAGTGGTCGAGTATCCGGTGGTGGTAATGATTGAAGCAACTTGGAAGTAAGCATGTCTAAAGCATTCTTCTACTGATTGGTATTTATCAACCATGCTTATTACAATGATTCCAACCGCAACAATAATAAACGCTAGATAAGCCTTTAATTCTTCACTCTTTAGGACTTCTTTGGTTTTACCAATTAGTAATAAATAATATAAAGTAAAGTTAATACCAAAAATAATCAAAAATGTCGCAACAACATATTGAGCATATGGTGAAAAGTATTCAAAACTATTAGGTAAGAAACCAAATCCCCCAGTACCAGCACTACCAAAAGCTGTTAGTAAACAATAAAAGAAATGATCACTTTCACTAGCTACCCCTGGGATAACGACTGGTTTAGAGAAAAGTAGTAACACCACTTCAATAATGGTAAGTCCAAGATAAATAAGATAAAGAATTCTAGTTGTAACTTTCATTTTTGATACAAGTTTACCTACTTGGGGACCAGGGCTTTCTGCTCTTAATAAGTGGAATGAGGAACCATCACCACTTTCAGGAATGAAAATCAAGATAAATACTAGGATACCCATACCACCAATCCAGTGGGTGAAACTACGCCAGAACAATGTACTATGTTTAAGGGCCGTAATATCTTTTACGATGGATGCTCCAGTTGTGGTAAATCCTGACATAATCTCAAAGCAAGCATCAATATAGTTAGGGATGTCTTTGTTGATGACAAAAGGAATGGCACCAAATAAAGTCATTAAGATCCATACAAGAGCAACTAAAGCAAAGCCTTCTTTTTGATATAAGCTATTGCGTTCAGGTTTTAAGTGTTGAAAAATTGTTCCAACAACAATTAAAACAACAATTGGTATAGCATAAGATAAAATGTATATAAATCCTTCTTGGTAAATAATCGAAACAATTAAAGGGAAAATCATTAAGATTCCTTCAAGTATCATTATCTTACCAAGTAATTTTCCCATTACTTTAAAATTCATAATTCACCTACTCAAATGCATCTCTTAAATCATCAAAGTTCTTATGAGTAGTAACCACTAAGACACTATCATTAAGTTTAATACAGTCATTACCATTAGGGATGATAACTTGATTTTCACGAATGATACAAGCGATTAAGCAATTTTCTTTTATCTTTAGATCTTTAAGTGGGCGATCATAGAATTTTTCTTTCTTTTTAGCAACAAACTCAAGAGCTTCAACACGATTATTGATTAGTTTATAAAGGGTAATGACATTACTACCTCTTTTGTTAGATACGGCTCTAATGTAACTGATAATTTTACTAGCAACAATCTCTTTAGGAGTAATGACATTAGCGATACCTAAGTCATCAATCATATTGATAAAGCTATCACGTTTAATTTTGGAGATTACCTTAGTTACATGAAGTTTTTGAGCATAAAGGGAAACAATGATGTTTTCTTCATCGACATTGGTTAAAGCCACACAAGCATCGGCTTGTTGAATACCTTCTTCAATAAGTAAATCATGGCTTGTTCCATCTGCATTAATAACCGTAACATGAGATAATTGTTCAGCAAGTTCATTTGCTCTCTTTTCATTACTTTCGATAATCTTTAAGTTATATTTACGACTATTTAATAGTTGAGCAAGGTAGTAACTTATCTTACCTCCACCAATAATTAAGATATTCTTAAGTGGTGATTTAATTAAATTAAGTTCTTTTAGGAACAAACTTAATGAGTTAGCATCAGCAGTTACATGGATTTTATCTCCACATTCAATCTTAAAGTTACCACTTGGAATAATAACTTCATCACCACGAACAACTGCACAGATTAAGACTTTAGTTTTTATCTTTTTACTCATCGTAATAAGTGTTTCACCAACTAAAGGATTATCATCTTCAATTAAAAGTTCAATTAGGTTAACTCTACCTTTTGCGAATTGTTCCATCTTTGATATTGATGGAAGTTCAATGATTTTAGCAATTTCATTGGCAGTCTCTTGTTCAGGGTTTATAACCATCGAAAGACCTAGTTCTTCTTTCATTATAATACTTTGACGACGATACTCAGGATTTCTAACACGAGCAATGGTTGAAGTAGCTCCAATTTTTTTAGCAACCATACAAGCAAGAATATTTAGTTCATCACTTGAGGTAACCGCGATTACCATATCAGCGTTTTTAACTTTAGCTTCTTCTTGAATCTCAAGACTTGCGCCGTTTCCCACAACACCAAGACAGTCAAACTTTTCAATTAGTGATTCAACACGATTTTTATCATTATCAATAATTGTAATATTATGTCCCTCTTGAGAGGCATGGGTTAAAATCGAACGTCCAATAGTACCACATCCGATAATAATTATTTTCATAAGTACTTCTCCTTAAAAATGTCATAAAAAATCTATAATATTATAACATATTTGTAAAAATAATTCTATTCATTTAGATAGCAATTTTTTTTGATGGACAATAATTGTATTAGTCATTAAAAAGGATTTTTAAAATTAAATAAATAATGTAAAAACTGATGATTTTAAACCATCAGTTATTTTTACTTTTTCATCTCTTCTGTTAATTTTTTAATTTTATTTTTGTTATTTATAACTGGTAACACAAATACTAGAACTATAAGTGGAATCGCAAAAAGTATCTCTAGTCCTATTTCTTTTTGTTTCCTTATAGTTAATGCGAAAACACTAATTCCCATAACAATGACTAAACTAATACACAATAATATTAACAAAATTTTATTACTCAATTTTAAATTTCTTAATTTCTCTTCATTTGATAAAACAGTTTCTTTTACAAACTTGATTTCACTTTCATTAATTATTTTACTTTTTAATTTTTTTTGCTTTTTGGCGACTAAATATTGATTTTCATAAGTAATTTCGGAACCACAGTTAGGACACACGTAAATAAAGTGGGCTATAGATAGTTCATTCATTCCAATTGCAGTACTATGTTTAAAGTTATCTGTAAATTCATAATCATCTCTTTTACATATTTTAGTAATCTTCTTTTTATTTAGCTTAGTACCACACCTATGACAATACATTTTTTTAAAAAGCATACCTGGATCTATACTAGTTTGATAACCACGCCATCCCATTTTATTTACCTCCAAAAGAAATTTAAACAATCGATAAATTAATTAAAATTAATAATTACATTAGGAAAATCATAACCATATTTTTCTGGATTGTCTATGATTAAGTTATAAGTTATTTCAGTAATTGTTTTTTTATCGCTATTAACAACTTCTAATTCACTTATTGTATTGATGCTTCCATCGGTTAAAATTATTAAACTTATATTTTTAAGTTTAAACTTAATTAAAATTTCATAAATTTCATCTAAAAATGAAAACTTCTTATAAAATTCTTTTTTACCTTTCTCGGTTTCAATTTGTTCAATCTCTGATGTTGATAAATACTCACTATTTAATTGTAGAAAATCATCAGAAATAGAGAAATATAAATTTGGTTTTGTCTCATGAATTAAGTTTTCATAATAGCCAAGGAAATTAAAAATTGCACCTAGGTTTTTTCTTAAACAAAATGAAACAATTTCATTTGATATTAAGGTTGATTTTTCATAATTAATTTCATCTTTTATTAAAAAAGCAACTAAATTACTCATATTAAATCCTTTAATACCTCCTTTATCAATTAATTCATATTTAAATAAAACTAGTACCAATTATTCATTTGTTTAAATTCAACCAATTCTTTTTTGTATTCATAAACATTGGAAAGAATAATCGTATTTAACTTAATGGAATCATCTAATTCAACCATTCCAACAAAATAAATTCCATCTTTATCAGTTTGACTAATATATCCGTATATAATATATTTTGAACCATCTACATTGGAAGTTAAATAATTCATAAATAATGAATATTTTTCATTATTTAAGTCAAACTTATCAATTAGTTGTTTTTTAATTTCTTTTTCATGTGGTATTTTTTCTTTTATCTTTGTTATTTCTTTTCTTACACACTTATCGTAATTAATTTCTTTATTCCAGTCATTAATTGACTTTAAATTTTCAATTTCATCATCAGTGAAAGTTTCAATATTTTGGGAATATAACGTTTGTTCTTTTATAAAATAATTAACATCCTCATAAAAAAGACTTCTTCTGCATTTGAACCTTGACATATAATTAAAGAAGAAAACGATATGTTAGCTCCTTTGTAGTATTTTTCATAATATGAAAATAAAATTCTTCCATAATTGTCTTCTTCTATTATCTCAATGCGAGGATCACATTTATAATCAGCCTTCCAGGAATAACCATTAAGATATAACACACTATTTGTTGCGGCTGAAAATAAATCTGAATGATTACCTGAATATCCCTTATAATTACAAGAAGTTAAGCATATTGTAAATATTAACATGACCATTAATAATAATTTTTTCATTTTATCTTATAACTCCTTTTTATTATTAATAGTTTAGTAAAACAATTGTTATCTTTTATCTAATAATTTTTCACAATGTGGACATAAACCATCTTCATTTAATGGTAATGACTTAAAATATTTCTTTATAAAATATACTTCCAATGAGCAATCTACTGTTGTGATTTTATCTGGCATAGATGGTTTGTATCCTTTTTCATGACAGCACAAACATTCATTAATCCATTTTTTTAATTTAGGAAATGCTTTAATATATTCTTCGCCTTCATTACCTTTTTGTCTTTTCATTAAAATTTACACCGTTCCTTTAAGAATTATCATATAATTTTCTTATTTAACAAATAATTTAATTAATATACAGTTACAATAGAATAGTTGAGTTTCAATATTCATGTAGTATCCTTTATATCGTATGGATTGATTGTTATTATTTTTCTATCCATCCTCTTATTTCAACATCAATATCTTTTAATAAATCATTAATATTTTCATAGTAGGATACTCCAACACCATTAAATATAGGTTCCCAAAAAAAGGGTTTATTACTATAATATATTTCTTCACCTTCTAATATTACTAATTGTTCAATATGATACGAATAACTTCCTAAGCTATTTTTTGAAACAATTAATCTTTTAAGTTTATCAGGGGAATAAAAAACTTTATCATATTCTTCTTTAATTTGTTCATTAAATTGTAGATCAATTATTTCTTGCTTAGATAACTTACACATTTTTCTAGAAAATATAACACCTTTATTATCAAATATTAATTCAATGTCTTTTTTGTGCTTTAATTTTCTATATGAATATTTAGATCTTTTTATTTTTTGGAAATAACGATAATGACCAAAATTAAATCCAAAATGATAATGCTTATATTGAACATAAATAGTATCATCATCTTCAACAAAAGCACATAAACTATCTAGTAAATCTTGTTCTTCAATATCATAATAAAATTTATCGTTTAAATATGCATTATAAACTCTGTTTTTAAATATTTTAAGTATAAAATCATCATGTATTTTTAAAGTGATTTCGGAATTAGTGGAAGTCACTAACCCCTTTAAAGTTTGAATTTCTTCAATATCTTTAAAATAATCTTTCCTATCAAGATAAATATTAATTATTCTTGCAATATCATTACATTTTTTCATTGTTATTGTTTCATCAAATTGCTTTTTGAATACTTTTTGAATATATTTACCGTCAATAAAATTAGTTTTTTGAAATTTTGTATCTTCAGCGATTATTAGTGCTTCTCGCATATATTCATCTTTGGGACATTGCATAGCTAATAATCCCATAGGATCAACTTTATCTATAGCCTGCTTAATAATTTGAACTTTATCATTGAAAGTAAAATAGCGATTATATACATACGCACAATTCATATAAATTGGTCCAAACGAAATTAAGAAATAATCTTCTTGGGTATCTAATAATGGATATTTTTCTTTTGAACAAGCAGATCCCTTTATTCCACTAATTTCTATTTCAAAATTTTCATTTATTATTCCAAAAACAACGTAAGCACAATCAAAGTATTCTATTCTTTTATCCTTTTCAAAATATAGAGAAACTAGTTTATATGGTTTTAATGGATTGATACTTAGTGACTTTAAATATTCACAAAGTTTAGGCTGTTCATTTTCAATATGATTAATAAAATATCTATAATCACCACAATCACATGGAGAATAAACATTATAGTATTCATACGTTCTTATACTATTTATTTTCATATGCTAATCCTCATCATCAAAGTTTTTGCACTTTGAGACAACGAACTTCCACCAAGCTTTTTTACAAACAATTTTATTAATTGCTAAATTACCTTGCTCATCTGAAAGCAGTGCTTCAAATTCAAATATTAAATTATCATTTATTATTTCTATAGTGGAATCGTCAAGTATATTTAAATCATTAGGTAGATTGTAATTCAACTCAATTTCTTGTATATCAGAAACTTTTAATAAAATATGACAACCCCATGTAGTATTAAAATCTATAACTTGATAATCTTCAAACTTTTCAACTTTCGAAATATGTGCATCATGAAAATCAACTGCAAGATTTTTTAAATTTTCAATATCCTCTATTGACTTTATTTCATTCCATTCATTAACAACAAGATTATTGTATTTTTCTTGTGCAATCTTAATACTTTGTAATGAAAATCTGTGCTTTTTAAAAATATTTCGTTTATTAAGCTCATTAATTGTCCATTCAAAGCCAAGCCATTGGTTAGACTTAATCCATTCATTAGATTCTTTTAAGATGTAAAAGGCTCTATTTGAATAATTATTACTTGATTTCCACATCTTTTCTATTTTAATCAAGCCTTTAAATGGATCGTAAAAAACAACTTTTGTTCTCCAACCTGCATATTTTACAGCTAACAAAACTGTATAATATGGTTCAACATTCCTTTTATTTACAAACACAAGCATCTCTACACCTCCTAACACCTATAATTTTATCATTTTTTATTACATTTATACAAAAGAATGCATCTACTCACTATGATAGACATCTCTTTTCACCTAAATTAATTTCAATATGCCTTTTTATTCATAAGAATATCTAGTTCTTTAACTATAAGTCAAGACTCTTTTAATAAATAAAATAAATATTAAAGCTAGAATATTTATTATTAGTGCTATCACAAGCATTGATTTTTTATTATTATAACATTTAGCTTTAATATGTTTACACTTTTTTATTATTAGGTGAACCATAATTACTGATGGATGCTCAATTGATAATAATTGGTTATTATCTTTATCAAATAATACAAATTTTGATGTATGATCTACACCCCAAGTTTGACAGTGATATGCTAAAAATCATCTCTACACATGTAGAGATGATTTTTAATATTTAATTGTCTTTAAA
>CAKPAZ010000002.1 GCA_934133195.1 uncultured Bacilli bacterium
TTTATCTTTCCTGGATATATATTTCCTGTTGTTGGTTCTACACAATTAAATGTGATTTCTACATCAAATTTTGTATTCTCTGGTAAGTCTTCTATTAATAATTCATCTTTTGATCCCATTACATATTCTCCATCATTCATGTGGATTACTATGTCTTTAAACCAACTTGAGGTTTCGGATTGTCGTTTTACTACCCTTATACTGTTTTTACTAATGTCTTCAAATACGATTCCCAGAGATGGCATTTCGAAGGCTTTAGTTCTTACATCAATAGTATAACTTGCTTTTATAAGTTTTGTTGGATCATCATATGCAGGAGCTGAATATTCAATAGTTGCAACGTAATCAGTATCTTCTTGTAATCCATCTACTGTTGCTACTCCGTTTACCATTTCAGCAGATTTTCCATCAATTGTAATTTTAGCATTTTGAACTTCTGAGCTATATAGTGCATCACCAAGTGTGAATGTTACACTATTTCTAGTTGTATTTTTTACATCCCAATTAATACCAGGATCTTTCATAACAAATAAAATTGCATTACCAATATGACGTTCTGAACCATCACTTGGGCGATTAATTACATCAAAGTTTCCATAGGCATTTCTAACGATTAGAGTTGAAGAGCCACCACCATCAAGGTTGTATGCATGAGTGCATCCTGCAAGTCTCATGATTTCACCTTCTTGGAAGTATGATAAGCCTTGTTCATAGTCGTTTGCTTTACCACGACCATCACCAACCATTAATACAGTTGAACCATCTTCTTTAAATCCAACAACTGTACGAGGGTGAGTTGTGTATGCGAATGAATCAGTTGAACCAGCACCAAGAGGTTTACCATCTTTTAGTACTTGAGCGTTTAAGCCACCAGCAGCACCACCAAATCCACAAAGAACGTTTGGTACATCTGCCCATTCACCAGTTAATGAATGTTGGCAACGTACGTATGAACCTTGTTGAATTAAGCTGTCAAGACTACCATCTTTAGAAATTAGGAAAAATTCTCTTTCGCCTGCGTTATTAAGTGGTTTTGAATTAGCACCTAAATCAGTACGAACGTTTTGAATTTCTCCTTTTACAAATATTTGACCTGTATATTTAGAAATACGACATGCATCATATTTACCAACATATACTTTAAATCCGGTTAAATCATAATCTCCAGCACAATCTTTAGTTAAAACAGAGATTCCACTTTCACTTGGAGTTGTATTAACTGCATCAATACCTACGCTTTTAATTACATTTTTATTTTGATCTAATATTTCAAGTTGTAATACTGAATTAACGGTTGCACCATTAATAACTGGTGTATCATCTTTTTTCCAACCAATTTGTGTATAACCAACATTTGGTTGATATACTTCACCATCTTGAACATGTAGTTTAGCTGGTTCTTTTGTACCATTGATATCAAAAGAATCACCATTTACAGCCGCAACAACAATCCAACCTGGATTTTTTTCTTCAAAGTCCATTGCTGTTGTACGTACTGTACTTGCGGCCCAACCATCAATACTTCCTTTTGACCAAGAAACAACTCTTACGGCTTCATTGCTTTTTGGAAGTTCTACCCATTGAACTGTATTATGACTATATTCATACTTTTTATTGTTAATATCATAAATACCAGTATGAACACCATTATATGTTGTTTTTACACGTTCTTTATATAATTTAACGCCACCCATAAGGTTTCTAGTTTCTAAGTCACCAACACGAATAGCATATTCTGATAATTTAGTTTCTTGATCTCCTTCAGCATTAGATGTAATACCATTATTTACGAAATAGAATATTACACTAAAACAAATAAGGAAAAGAAACATTGAAATGCGTTTTAATCCTTTAATCATTCTTTTTCTACCTTTCTATAAATTTTTATGTAATGTTTGTATGATAATTTAACACATAAATATACCGTTAAACTAATACCTCCAAAAAACATAACATAGTTAAATAATATTGATAATGTTCCAACTATTATAGTTGTTATTGCCATTAAAAAAGTTGTACCAAAATCTTTAAAAGCCATAATCAAGGCTAATTTAATATATTGAAATAATGTTAAATCTGAAAAATATACAAGTACAAGTGGTAGATGAATTATTAAATATACTACCACAAAAATAAACGATATTGTGACAATTAGGCCAATGAGGTATGTTATACCTTTGCCTTGATTAATATAAAAAAAGTTAAAGCTATTATAAAAAAGCAATGCAAGTAAATAAATTACAATTCCTATTATAAATGACTTTATAAAATGTTTTGCAAAGCTTTTAAAGAAATCTTTGAAAATCGTATTGGTTTCATCATTTTCATATTGTTTGATAACATCAGTTACTGCAACAATTGAAGGGAAAAACCAAATGATTATTGGAACCAAAGTAAGATAAAACCAAATGGTGTCGGTATCTTTACTAAATATCGAATAGATAAATAAGAATAGAAAAGAGGGAACGACAACCAAAAAGTTAAGTAAAATCAGGCGCAAAATATAATCTAAAATACGATATAATTTACCTTTTACAAAACGATTTGATGCCATTCCCTTGTTCTCCTTTATTTTATCCGATGATACCGGATCTTTCAACACCTTCAATAAATAGACGTTGAACGAATAGATATCCTATTAATAGCGGTAACATCATCAGTAATGCAGCTGTATTAGATATTAAGGAAGCAAATAATGGATTATCACGTACATCCTCACCTACTAAGTCAGCTAAATGTTTAAATTGATTTGATTTAAGAAGGTTACCAATCCACTCAGCGACGTTGATTAATTTCATTGTCATCATTGGGAAGGAGTCACCACTTATTTCATACATTTTGGTGTAATATACATCATTCCATTGCCATACAAAGGCAAATAGAGCAACTGTAGTGATTGCACCACGAGCATTTGGAAGCATTACGCTCCAGAATGTTCTTATTACACCTGCACCATCGATTTGGGCAGATTCTTCAAGTTCAATTGGAATTCCTCTAAAGAATTGTCTAAAGATGAATATGAACAAGGCAGCTCTGATACCTTGACCAGTAATGGACATGATATAGAACACGATGTCTTTACCTTCACCTTTTATTGATAATCCTCTAGTAGAACCTGTACAAGCTTTAATAATACCTAAAATATCAAAGTTTGAGAAATAGATTGATCTTGATAGAGCAACTGTTTGTGGAGGAATAATTAATGTTAACATAATTATCCAGAAAATAACGTTGCTACCTTTAAATTTTAATCTTGCGAAAGCATATCCAGCAAGTGCTGTTGATAATACTTGGCAGATTGTTGATATTGTAGAAACTTTAACGTTGTTAAATAATGAACGCCAATAGTCAAGGATTGTTCCCGCAATCTTAAAGTTTACTGTTGAGAATGTCTTTGGAATATATTTAACTAGTGGGTCATTAATATCCATTGGGTCACGTAAAGCAAATGTAAATTGTTCAAATATTGGGAATAGAATAACGAATGAAAGTCCGATAATTAATACTGTTCTTAATATTGAACTAGCTACATCAGCTGTTTTTTGGCCTCTTACAGCACGTTTAGTTGGGTTAGAAAGTTCTTCTTTAATACTTTCAAATTTTTGTTTTACAGATTCTTTAAATACAGCTCTTTTTTCAGCTTTAGTTAAAGGTCTTTTTTCTTCATTTTCAGCCATTTACTTTCTCCCCCTTCCTACTTCTTATCATCATAATAGAAGACAAATTTAGAAACAATTCCTAGCAATACTAAAAGAATCAACAAGGCTGAGCCAAGGTATATCCATGACATCGCCGCATGCCTTCCATACTCTGAGTTTTTGTATTGATTATCAATAATTGTATTAATATCTGAACGTAAGAATGAGTCAACGACAGTATATACAATTACTGTTATGATCATTGGTGAAACCATCGGTAAGGTGATTTTCCAGAATGATTCATATTTAGTTGCACCTTCAATTTTAGCAGCTTCATACAAGTGTTTTGGAACAGATTGAATAGCCGCAAGGAATATTAGAATTTGAATACCTGAGTACGATATCGTATTATAAATAGTATTAGTAATACCACTTAAGAAGGTTACTAAAACTTTAGGCATTCGAAGTCCTATTAAGAAGGTTTCCATATTAAATAATTGAGATAATGCTCCTTTACCACCCTGGGCAGCAATGGTCGATAGCGAGTTCGACGACTCGAGGGCGGATGAGATAGCTTCTGAGTTAAATATTACTGGTAAGAAGAAAATTGCTCTTACGATTCCACGACCTTTAAAATCACCATTTAACATAACTGCAAGTAATAAACTAAAGATTGTGATTACGATAGTATCAACAACAGTTGTTGAAACAGTATTCCAAAGTTCAACTGGGAAATCTACATTTTCTCTAAATGCATAAACATAATTAAAGAAGATTGTTTTTACACTTGGATCAGGTGTAGAGTAATCTTTGTTTTGAATAGCTTCTTGGGTAAATGCTTTACCAAACCAAACCTTTACACCACCTTGGAAAATTTCAAGGGTACTTAAAGAGTAAATGAATGATTGAATTAATGGATATAAGAAGAATAAGATAAATCCAATAATTGTAGGTAATAAGAATAATACCGATACAAATACTTTTTGTTGGTCATATCTTAATCTATCATAAGTTTTTGACTTAATCCATTTAATTGGGAAGAAGATATAACAGAAATAATGCCATCCTATTGAAATTCCTTTATATATCTTTAAAAGAACTTTATTAGTTAGGAAGAAATTCTTTATGTTATTCCAGATTCCTTTAAAGAATGAACCAATGGTTGTTTTCTTTCCACGAATTTCTTCTTCAATTTCATCTAGATTTACAACTTTATCTTCAGCAAGATAACGTTGTTTGATTTTTTCTACTTCTTCATCATGTAGTTTTTGTTCTTCTTTTTTCTTTTCTAATTTTTTAGCATTTAATTTTTTAGAAAGCTTGCATAGGCAATGAATGCCATACCAGCCAAGTACCACTATGGCAGTGGCAATAACGACAATTAAAAGTTGTATCATTAGTGCCACCTCCTATACTAATTTATAGCTCTTAGCCGCAACATTTGTACCTAAATAGTTATAACTTGCGAAAGAGTAATTTAATACAATTTTAATTTCATTAACACCATTACTATAAGTAACTAAGTATACATTAGGTTCTAATCTTTCATGAGCAACTAAACGATATTCATAAATATGAGTAGCATTTAATTGTTGATAGATGTCAGATACTGTATCTACCCAATTGCTGTATTCAGTATTATAGTAATTGTTATAATCAGTTTGAATTAATTTTTTAGAGCTATCATATGTAAATGTAAATTGTGGATTTGAACCAGTTTCAATTAATTTCATAATATGATAAGTTTCACCTGATTCAATTTTTTCATTTATGCTTTCACCTGAATAATCAAATAAACCATTTACTACTAATTGATAGAATGGAACTGAGTAATCAAGTAATTCCTTACGAGATGCTTGATATGGAATATCTCTAGCATGACTTATATAAGGCATAGCATAATCATAAGGTTGATAAAGGTTGATATTTTCAACTTTTTCATTGATTAATTTTAATGATTCAATTTGTTGTCTTACGGCATCAACTTTGAACATTTCATTATTCTTTTTGTAATCGCCTGCTAAAGCAGAACCAAATTTATCAATTGATATTGAGTTAATACCAATATTATTTTTGTTTGCTTTTTCAATGCCAAACACTTTTACATAAGCATCCACTAATGATTGAGCAAATGCTTGATAGTAATGTGGCGATAATACTGAAATTTTGCGTCCTGCACCATATGTATTAGTATTCAATTCATAAGGAGCATTTGTGATGATTTCACCAATAACATCACGTGTTGTATAGTGATTTTCACCAAAACTTTCTTGATAGTTATGTAATTCACCCATACTAACATATGGATAAATTGTTACATTTTCATTTTTACTAACTAAAGCTTTTAGTTGTTTTTTCGATCCTAAAAGAGTATTTAGTTTAATCTTCTTAAATGAAGTATTAACTAAAGCTTCTTTTCTCCAACCTTTATAGAATACATTAATGTATTCAACACCAACACCTAGGTAAGTGTCTAAGATTTCGCTTAATTCTTCATATGTAGTCATTGTTCCTTTTGCATTATAGCTGATGCCTAGGAAGTTATCAGTATAAGTATAAGCACCTACAACGTCCATATCAAGAACTGGAGAATCTGTAGTATCTTTTTCTTCAAGATTATAACGATTAACAAGAATGCTTCTATATTCTTTTGCAATATCAGAATAATCTAAATTATTTCCATCTGTACTTGCTAAGAATACAAAGTTAATTACTGTATCATCAGTTATACTTTGGTTTGTAAATTTACGAACAGCTTCTTTTGAGTATGTACCGATATATACATCTTGAGATTCTCTTGTATATACTCTAAAGTAGTTTTTATTGTGAGTTTCACCTACTTGACCATAACCAGATGTTGTTGCACGAAGTTCAAGTTGTGCTGCGTTATTTTCAACATCAGCAATTACTGCAGAAGTGTTATTTACAACAGCATACATTGGTAACATAATGTCATAGCTTTCAGCTTTCTTTACAACACTAGTTTGAGCAAGGTCAGTTGTATAAAGACGTTTGATATAAGGTTCATAAATATTAGCCTTACCATTGTCATGTTCTAGAATACTTCCACTTCCATCAGGGATTAATGTGTAACCACCAACACCTGATTTTGTAGCTGTGAAATATGGAAGGATATCAACGTTACAAACTGAATGAGAACCAATAGCATTGATTGAATCAGTAGGAACAGTTACAGTTAAACCTTTATCTGTTAATTTGTATTCAATTGCAACTTCAAATGCAACTCGAGTTAAATCGATTTCCATATCAAATTCAGAGTTATCATCAGCTAAATCTGCTGTTGTATATCCAAGCCATTCATAGAATAGACGATATAATTCTTTTAATACGATAGTGGACATAAATTCATATTTAGTTCCGCCACCTTTATATTCATAGTAATCATAAGATTTAAGGTTACCTTCAACAGAACCACTCATCTTATTATACCAAGAACCATTTGTTTCAAATACTTTACCCCAAATGTCATATGCTTTCTTGTAATCAGCAAGTTGTTGTTCTAGGGTTCTTTGTTCTTCTTCAAGTCTGGCTTTTTCATCAGCTGAAATGCTACCAGATAATTCTTGTTGAATTTGAGAAATACGAGCATTGATAGCATCAGGATTATATTCTAATGCTGCTTCTAAGTCAATTACTCTATTACCTGCTGAATCAATTTTACCTGATGCAGCGATTTCTTTATTGTTAGCTAATAATTCATTAGCTCTTTCAACAGAGAAGTATTTAGGAATACTTGTATAGTCAATACTACGTTTTTCCATATGATACCATACTTGAATGGTATTGTTTTCTTCATCATATTTAATTGCAAAGTTTGGTTTAACACTATTACCATTTTCATCAGTGGATGTTGAATAAGTATAGTTACTAAATTCAGTTAAAGCTCCACCTGTTTCGCCATAGAAAACGCTGATAACAGTGTTTTGTTGTTTTGTTAAATTAATACTATCTGGAGTTTGAGGATTTGAGTACCATTCATAACCAGTTCTTGTATCAACAACTTTAAATGTTGTTAAAGCAAGATTCATGTAGAACTCAAAGTCTCCTTTTTTCATCATTAGTTGATAACGATTAGCATATTCACTCCATTTAACTAATTGTTTGCTTGATGCAACATTAATTAAATCTTGTAGTTTATCTAATTCATATTGATATCTATCAACTTTTTCTTGATCAATTTTTGTTGAATAATCATAAGCACTTGCTAAAGTATTATTTCCTAATTCATCAAATTTACCACAGTCATTATAAATTGCCATAAACAAATGATAATCATTTGCGACAGAACCAATTTGTTCAACGTAGCCTTCATCAAGAATTGTGTAATAAATAGCTCCATCTAATGCTGTTACAAGTTTTAGCCAATCTTCTTTAGTGCCTTTATAACCATTACTCTTGATAAAGTCATAAGCACTAAATGTTGTTGATTTTGTGTATTTGTTAAATCCTAATACTTCAATAACCCAATTTTTACGAGCTGTTGCTTCATCAGTTGATGTTGGAACATATCCATTTTGTACAGCCTTTTCATACATTGAATCATTGCCAGTACCTGATGCATTAACCAAATCAGCAGCAAAAGATGAGAATGAACTTGAATATCCTTTTGCGAGGATTTGATTGTATACATTTAAAGTATCATAATTTAAAATAACCTTTGTTAATTCATCTTCTGTACCTGAATATCCTGATGATGTAACTGCATCATAAAGAGATTGTGCAGGTTTTAATAAATAGTTAACACTCATTTCAGCAAATATCCAATCTGCCTTTGTTCCACTATATACGTCAGATGCATTTCTAATATTATTTTTTAATGTTGTAATACGATCTTTAATTGATTTTACAACATAATCTAGTTCTTCTTCATATCTTGCTGCTTCTACTTTTTCAGCAGGAGTCATTTCTGTTCCATCTTCATGGTAGAATGGGCTAACATATTCAGTACTAGCTATGTTATATTTATTTTCATCAGCTTTTAAATCATCATAAGTTTTAAAGCCTTCAAGTTTTGACCAGTATGTATCTTTATCTTTACTGTCTGCAGATACACCTTTATATCTATCAAAATTAAATATTCCAATAAAACTAATTATTAAAATACAGATTAGGGCAATCAAGCCTCTTCCAAGGTATGTCCAAAAAGCGTGTTTCTTCATGTCCTTACCTCCTATAAGAACCTTGTCGCAATCTCTTTATATATTGAATATATAAATCCATAGATTTGTTGCGATAGGTCGAAAATTAATAATGCGATAAATACAATTATACATAAAGCAAGAGCAGTAAGTAAGATTGAACCAACAGTTTTGAAAATGCCATATTCATGTATTACTACAAAGCCCATAAATGCCATTAAGCATAATAGTGTGATAGCAACAATTTTAATTAATGTTAAGAATTGTGCTTCATCAGTTGTTAAGAAATTACTTAACAAATCATATAAGAAATTTACTACGATGAAAGGTTGTAATGAATAGCAAAGCATCATAAATATTTCTTTCATCTTTCCTTTACCGTTCATTAGAGTTGTAACACTCCAGTTAGAAACAGCAATTACGATTACTGGGACAACAGTATAAATTAAAATTTTAATACTGCTAAATTTTGTTTGGTCATTAGTGTTAAATGCAGGACCTACATATTTATATGCTACTATTTGTTCTAAAACAAACATCGCAAGTAGGAAGATTGAAACCCACATTTTACCTCTTTTTTCATTTTTGAACTCAGTAAATCCTTTAATAGGATGAGTTAATATATACGCAGGGAATGCAACAGTTTCGGTTAAAAAGTATTTAATTTTTGAACCGATTTTTTTCATTATTGTAACAAATTGTTCCATTTTGTTGAATTTCCAAACTAGGAACAATCCAACAGATAGAAGCGCGAATATTACTATGAGAGTAATTATGAATGCCATTATTCATCGCCTCCTTCGTCTACGTTAATATTCAAATGTTTTGATCTAACTTTTCGATAAATTTTAATTCCAAAAGCGCCAACTATAATTATTATTACCACTGTCATAATTGGTGCGAAATACTTTCTTAAAACAGCATCACGATACAAGCTATAAGCTTTTGAATAGTATGTTGCGTTGTGTGCAGATTCAAATAAATCCATTGCTTCTTTGTATTCTTTAATTGTTGAAGCTCTTCTTAATACACTCTTACCAATACCTAAATATGCAAGTTCATAGTTAGTATTAATTCTTGTAACTTCACGCCAGTAAACTTCGGCTTCTTCAATTTCACCTAATTGATAGCATGATGTTGCTTTATTAACGTAAGAGCCAAATTTAGTTGTATTGTATACTACAATACTTTTTGAAGCAGCATCTAGAACGATTACTAGATCATCTACTACTTCTTTTCCTGTCTCATCAATATAAGTACGTTTGTAATAATCTACAGCAACTGGGTTGATTAATAAGTTAGCCATACTTTCTCCAGTACCTTGGCTAGAAGTACCACCAGGTTGTTCACCTGTAATATATAGAAGGTTACCTTCCATATCGTATGTAAATAAACGTCCACGTTTATTATCAACAATTGTAAATACACCACTCTTGTTATCGACAGCAACTGCCGCAAGTGATGATGGACCAGTAATTACGTTTTTCTCTGTTGTTGAAACAACATATAGAGCATCACCGTTTGGTTTTACATATCCATTACGTTTCATTACGTCTTTACCAGCAGTGTTAATTGCTTTAACCATGTTTGCTTGGGTTGTTCCTTCTTCTGCGTCATTATCAGGAAGAGAGGTTGCATATAAGAATCCTTCACTATCCATTGTTATGTTTGTAAACATTGGAGGTAAGTCAAGTTTCATTGCTTCAAGTTGTTCTGGAGAGAATATCTTATACCAGAATGTTTTTAATGGGTTAGCTACAACTTCATTTTTACCAAGGAATCTATTGAAGACACCCATACGTGTATCTTCTTTTGCTCTTGAGAATTCAATAATACCTTCATATACATCTTTTGCGATTGCATATACACGGCCAGAAACATCGACTGCTACTTTTGTAGGTCTGAATAATGTTCCATTTTCTGATTTTGAATCAAGTGGTTCACCAGAACTTACTTGATAGAATGTTGTATCATTTGGAGTAACAAATACATTGATTACTTCAAAGTTAAAGTTAAGTTGAATTATTTCACAGTTTTCTGTATCTGCGATATAAATTCCTGAATTAGTTACGGTAATACCTTCTGCAGATCTTATTCTAATTGCATGTCTAGAATTATCTTGCGTGTAAGGTAAGTATGGAGCATGTACAAGTAAATCATCAGATTTAACTTGTTCTTCAGTAATTTTATCAAGTGGAGTAGTGAATGAATAATACTCATTAAGTGATTTTACAAGACGATCTTCAATTGTTTCACCAGTTGTTTCATCAACAACATCTTGACAGAATGGGAATTCATCAATGATTTTTTCCCATTTGAATTGTTCATTAAGAATGGCAATTTGACCAACATTTGTAAGAGTCATTGTTTTAGGATCTACTGTTGTTCCATCTTCAGCAACATAACCTTCATGAAGAACGAACTCAACGCCATTTGTGGAAGAATTTAAAATATAAATTTTTCCATCGTAGACTTCCATATCTTTTAAGTTATCCATTTTAACAGTTTTATCTTTTAACTCAGTAGGTACACTGTCATCTGCTTTAATTGTATTACTATAATAAGTTAAATCATATGCTAAACCTTCTGATGAAGGAACGACATTTTTAAAGAAATCATAGTTATAACTTGAAGCTTTAACGTTCATTAATGTTGTTGTACATAAACAAATTAATAAAGTTCCAAGAAATATAAAGGATGTTTTAAATATAGTTCTTTTCATCGTGCACCTCCTATTTCATACCGGAGTGAGCCATTGTTTCAATAATTTGGCTCTGTGACAAGATAAATACAGCAATTGGTACAATCATCATTATTAACATAACGGCTGATGAAGTACCTGTTCTCGCAATACCACCAGCAACAATTTGGTGTAAGGCATAACTTAATGGTTTAATTTGTTCACTATAAATAAATGATCCACCATCATTATTCCATAATTGTTGGAACAATAGAATAATTAGAGTTAACCAAGCAGGTTTAACAAGTGGCATAACTACACGCCAATAAATTTGAAATTCATTTGCACCATCGATTTTAGCAGATTCAATTAATTCCATTGGGATATCTGCCATAAATTGTTTCATCAAATATAAACCAAGTGAATATGCAAATGCAGGAATGATAATTGCAAGTTGCGTATCAACAAGTCCTAACCAGCTAAATACAATATATCTTGGAGTTGCTGTTACTTGTGCGGCAAACATCAATGAATAAACAACAAGACCAAATATAATTTTGCTTCCTGGGAATTTATGTTTTGCAAGTGGATATGCAGCCATAGAAGCAATTAATACGTGACCTACTGTACCAGCTAAAGTAATAAATATTGTATTGAATAGATATCTAGAGAATGGCACCCAAGAATCTTCTAACAAAATTGACAAATCAGAGAAGTTATCAAGTGTTGGATGTTGGAAGAAAAGTTTAGGTGGATAAATAAATAATTCGTTTAGTGGTTTAAAAGCAGCACATATTGTGTAAACTAGTGGATATGCACTAAATGCACCAAATAATAATAGGATTAAGAATAATGCGATATCACCAGCAACACTACGACTTACTCTTTTACGTTTTTTAATTAATCTTTTTTTCTTTTGACGATAGAAGAAAAGTTCTAATTTTCCCATCTTTGATTCATCACGTATACCATATTTTTTAAGTTTACGTTCTTGACGTTTTAAACGTTTCTTTTCTTCTTTGGAAAGTTCAACTGATATTTGGTCGTCATCTACATTAAAATTTTCATTCATATCATGAACCTACCCTTCTAATAATTTTTCTAACTAATAAGTTAGCAGCAATCATAATTATAAATAGAATTGTTGCGATTGCGGATGCATAACCCATTTCCATTCTGACACTTCCATAGTCCATCAAGTGAGTGATTATGGTGTGTCCCGCATATTCAATGGATGGGAATCCGGCAATCTGAGTTGAAACTTCAGCTACCGATAAGCTTGATGTAATTTGCATTACGGCACCGAATAATAGTTGTGATTTCATTTGTGGTAAAGTAATATACCATAATTCTTGCCAACGGTTTTTGATACCATCAATAGCGCCAGCTTCATAAAGTTCACGGTTAACACCTTGTAAACCAGCGATAAAGGCAAGGAAACTTACACCAAGTGATAACCATAATTGGACAATAATTAGAATCCAAATAATGTATTTTGCATCTTGTAACCATGTGATTGGTTCTTCTATTATGTTAAGTTTTAGTAGGAAGGCATTAGCATACCCGTAAATATCACTACTAAATATCAATTTCCAAACTAGATAAACGTTACCTGAAATTGATGGAGCATAGAAAATTAGTGTCATAAAGCTACGTGCAAGTGGTTTTAATTCATTAATTAACCATGCAAATACGAATGCCATTAAATAACTTAATGGGCCTGTAATAACTGCAAGAATTGCAGTATTACGTAGAGCGATTGTGAAGACTTTATCATCTACAAACAAACGCATATAGTTTGACCAACCATTAAATGTTGGGAACTCTAATAAGTTAAAGTATGTAAAGCTTAAATATAAAGACATTAATACAGGTACAACTGTAAATAGAATGAATAAGATTGTGTAAGGGGCAACAAGATAATAATATTGTCTCTTAACGAAAATTTCTCTTCTTAAATGTCCTCCACGTTTACTCCAACGTTCCATACGGCGTGTTAGAGAAATGCGGTCTTTTTCAATACGATATTTTTGAAGAAGGCGTTCATGAACTTTCAAATATTCACGATATGCTTTTTCACAAGCATGTTTTGGATCTTCTTCTTCAGCTTCGATTGCAGCGTAATTGATACCACTTGTTGTAACTTCTGATTCAGTTGTTACTTGTGTTTTTTCTTCTACAACCTCAGGATTATTTTTTGCTTCTAATTCATTACGTTTTTTCTCTTCAAGATAAGCTTCCTTAAGTTCAGCAAGTTTAATTTTGCTTTCTTTAACTTCGATTTTTAATCTAGCAATGTTTGCTTTTACAGCATCGAAGTATTCCTTATCTTCTTTTTTCCATGCAGCTTTTTTATCTTTCATTGCAGCTTTAAGAACTGCTTTTTCTTCTATCTTTTCAGATCTTGTAAGCTTTTCATTATTTGTTCCTGTAGCAGCACCATAGGCATAACTACTAATAATAACTTTTAAATCATACTTAGCTTGTTTAACATCAACTTCTAATTTTCTGATTACTTTTATTACTTCTGCAAGTTCTTGTTTTACGTTAATGATTTCTTCATTTAAACGACTATTTGGTTCTTTTAAACCATCTAGTTTTTGTTTTAATTCTAAGCTATGTTTGCTTAATGATTCATATTGTTTATTACTAATTTCTAATTGTTTTTGTGATTCAACTAGTTTGTTATAATTTGTTTCAATTCTTTGAAGTGTATTAACATTTGTAATTGTTTGTTTTAATTCTTCAAATGTTATTTTTCCTTCAACAAAGTCATTAGCAAGTTGTTTACTCTTTTTCTTAGCATTACGATGTGCAAGTTCAGCTTGGAAACTTTTTGAGTTTTTGTTTCCACCTCTAAAAACGACAACACCAAGGAAGATTAGAGCTATTAAGCTAATGCCTAATAAAATGTACAAAAATACCATCTCATCAATCCTCCTTTCTATTTACGTTTTTCAAGCTTAAATTCTTCACGCTTACGGTCTATTTCATTGTTGATCTTTTCAGCATATTCAAATAGAACTTCACGAGGATTATATAAGTTATTAATTACTTGACGATAAGCATTTTCCATTTCACGGCCAGTGATATAACTACCAGCAATTTGTGGGATTTCACAAGATTGTTCCCATTGTTTCATTAGTATTTCAAGGTCATCTTTTGGCCATGCAAGAGCGTTAAGAGCTTTAACGTTTGCTGTAGTATGACGAGCAGCAGAACCTAAAATTCCTTCCATCTCACGTCCAAATGATACTTGTGATTCATATGATGACCACCATTTAACGAATTCCCAAGAATCATTCATTACTTGTTCACTAGCTAAGGCAGGTTGTTTCATTACTACACAACCAGAACCTGAGGCAGTAGCAGTATGATTGATTGTACCATCAGCTTGACGAGTACCAGGAATCATGTGGAAGCTCCATTTACCTTTTAGTTCAGGAGCAAATACACTTAATGTATTATATAATTCATAATACGCTATACCAATTGGCATTTCACCAGATCTAAAACGGTTAACAAATGATGCTGATTTAGGGAAAGAATATAATGTATAGAATTCAGTCCATTGTTCAAAAGCATCCATTGCCTCATTACTAGATAAACCAGTTTCTTTATTGTCTTTTGTGTAAAGACGTCCATTACGTTGATATAATAAAGTTACAAACACAGGGTTTAATGCTGATGCACCAGCGTCATTTACTGGTAGATAGAATTGAAGTTGATCTGTTTGTAAATCAGCAACTAAGTCTATTACATCTTCCCATGTCATTGAATCCCAGTCATAAACATCACTTAATCCTTTTTCATCCATAATGTCATCACGAACGAACATCATTAAGAATATTTGTTTTTCTGGAAGTGCATATGTTCCAGTTGTTCCATCACGTGGATCTGGAATTGTTGTATCAGTATAATATTTACTATCAAAATAGAATTGGAATTGACTTAGTGAACTTTCCATATAGAAGTTATTTGGAATAGAATCACTATTTAAGATTTCTGAATAAGATTTTGTATCTTTTCCAGTAACACCATTAATTTCTGCATATCTTCTTACAACAGCTTCTTTATAAGTTTCGCCATTCCATACGAAGGCAAAATCTTTATCTTTTACTACTGGTTTATACATTGTTATGAAACTACCAGTAGAATCTTTTTTAACTGTACCATCTTCATTATAGCAGTAAGCATCTGCATAAACTATTGCACCATTAGCATCAAGTTCATAAATGAATGATGATAAGTCAAGTACGGCATTTCTTAATGCGTAGTTAACAGGTAAACTTGAATCAACGTTTAAAGCAACATCTGGACCGATTCCCGCAAGTGTTGCTTTTAACAATACATCTGCGGCGGTTAATTTTAATTCAACGTTAATGTTTGTTTTCGGTGTAAAGTCAGTATCAATTAAGTTTCTTATTACGTTAGCTTGGTCTCGACCTTGTGTCATCCAAACTTCGATTGTACGTTGTGTATTTCCACCTTCTACAGTTTTACTGATTGATGAATAATCAATAAAGAATGATAGGAAGAATGATACAATACCATCCCAAACACCACGGAAGAAACCTTCATTTGGTTTTTGAATCTTAACATCTGGAGTATGTACCTCAATGTAATCTATCATTAATGGTAACTCTCTTAAATCGTTAAGAATTGTACCAAGTGATGAAATGTTGTTTGAGAATGTAGTTAAACGATTAGGGATAGAACGAAGATTATCTTTTAGGAAGTCTGTTAATTGAACAACTACGCTATCGATAACACCAGTTTTATCACTCTTTGTTCCAGAAATTCTTGTAATATTATCAGAAATATCTTGAAGTTCATTACGATATTGAGCAATTAATCCATCTTCACCCGCATATTCAGGGAAACGTACATGTAATTGATAGTCACGGTTAGCATCTGGAGTAACAGTTGTATAACTAATAATTGAACGATATAAGTTATTTAATTTTGTTACAACATCTTGAATACGACTAATTAATGATGCATATTCACCTAATGTTACTTCCATACGAATTGTATGTTTAATAGCATTTCCATCTTCATCTTTAGCTTTAAAGTAGAATAAGAAATCTCCATCTTCATTTCCTAATGTTACATTTTGCCATTTTCCACTATAAGCAAATTGAACGTCATTTAATTCATCAAATAATATTTCATCATCAACATAAACCATACGGCTTGAGTACATTCCTCTTACCATATTTTGTTTAGCACGCATTGAAATATTATAATATCCATCTTCAGGAACAGTGAATTCCCATTCAATCCAATCTCCTAATACCTTCCAACTAGTACCACCAATCGCATTTAGATAAGTCTTAGTATATGAGAATGGTTCAGTTAAAGAACTTGAACGGTCAGTTGTTGGATAAAGAGTTGGAGAAGATTTGTATAAACTTCTTTCTGCTTCAAATCTATATGATGAATTAGTTAAATTATTATTTGGATAAGTTTTTAATAAATCATTTAGATAATCTTTATAAACTTTTTGTTCAACAGCTGTTTCAACAGTTAACTTATATATTACAAGTGGTTCTTTTACAGCGTCAAATGTAATATAATTTAAGCCTTCTTCAAAGTAGAATTGATATGGTTTTGTTTCATAATACATATAGTCTCTTAGGTATGTTCCTGTATATGTATGTTCTTCTACTTGTTTAGGTTTTAAGTGGTTACCTCTTGTGTCTGATTTAAATTCTCCATTTTCAAATGCATCTTCAGAATCTTTCCATACACGTGAGAAAGTTAATGCTTCAGTACCTTCAAAAGGTGTTTCACCATTAATCTTGATACCTCTTTCAATTGATGAACTATATCCCTTAACTGTAAAATAATCTAGATAAATTGAATAGAAACCAGCTTTTTGAACGTTAAACGCAAGTGAAACGCTTCCGGAATCTTCTTGATAAATTAGTTTTGAATTTTTAAGTTCTTCACTAGCATTATCAACCATGTAAGGTCTTGAACCTTTATCAGTTCCTTCAGTTACTTCATAATCATATGGTCTAACACCTGATTTATCTGTATCACTATGTTCAGCATCATAGTTATCAGCGTTAGCTACTATTTCTACTCCTTGAGGATAATAATCCTCATTACCATATGTTTCTAAGTGGTGTGCTTTCTTTTCTTCTAAATATTTACTATAAGCTTCATTACTCGAGCTACTACTCGATGTACTTCCTGTAGTTGTGGTTGTATTATCATCAGCATATACATGACTTTTTACAACGCCACTAGCATTTAAAAGAAAGTAAGATGCACAAAGAAATACTAAGGTAAAAATACATACTTTTCTAATTTTCTTCATATTTTATCTCCTTCCATCTATAGCTGTCAAAATATTAATTAGCCATTTAATTCGATTACTACTAGGTATAAACCCAGCTTCAACATTTCTGATTGACCATAATTCATGATGTTTTTTAATAAAAGCATTAAGAATTAAGATGTCTTTTTCGAATACGTTGTGTTCATCATTGAAAATCACTTTTTTTAGATTGCGTTGAATATCAACTAAAGTTAAAAGTAAATTTATGCTGTTTTCAATTTCACCTTTAACTAAAGTATCTTCTGAACGGATATCTTTCATTACATCATTAAACATCGATTCTAATTGTTTTAGATTTTTATCTTCAATTAAGTTCGATTTCATTTTTTCCAAGAAGTATTTAATTTGATCTTCTTGATTTTGTGAATGTTCAGCCCATAAAATTAAACTGAACAATCTGCTACCATAATCACGGTACTCTCCTTCAAGAGTAGTGTATGTAGCAAGTTTTAAAATAGCGTTTGAAGAAATAGGACCAACTAATTTATCAAGATATGGTTTAATTATTTCTTCATTTGGAGTTGACCATGCACATTCTGCTCCATAGATAAATCCTGGATAGCTAAATGGCAAATATTGTAAGTGACCTATGTCACCCCAATCAGTAACTAAAAGGCCAAGTCCTTGATACTTTTTGGTTGCTTCTGAGCTATTCTTAATTGAACCAACCATATCATAGTATCTAGATGTGATGGTACTCCATGTTGAAGTTCCTGGAGCCATCATAAATTTAACATCGTGTTCCCTTAGCATTTTTCCATGTGATTCAAAATCATAATTTAAATTATAACCCCAATCAACAAAGATTAAATCTTTGGGTAAACGATTTAACGCCTCTGGATGATGAATTAATACATCACCCCACATAAGTGGCGTTTTTTTATATTTTTTAACTACTTTATAAAGTGGTAGTAAAAAATCAATATATACATCAGCAACTGATGTTTTTTCACATGCTTCCTTGCTTTTTCCATGGCCTAGTTCATAAGGTTCATCAAAATTCATATTAAAGTATTTGGATTTGAAATGTGGTAGCATATCATCATACATTTTTTTTACAAGTTTAAAACTTTTAGGATTAGTTGGGTCTAAAGTACTTGAGGAGCGATGAGATCCCCATATAGTAAATCCATCAGGGCATTCCGCAAGTTCATGATATTCTTTTTTCATGAGCCAAGCGTTCATATGTCCAAATCCATTTTGATTAGGAACAAGATCAATGTAGTTCTTTTCCGTAAACGCTTCCAATTCAAGATAATCATTAAGCGTTATATAATTTTTTTCAACCAATACATCTTTAAAACTTTGATACTCATATGAAAAGCCTTCAACATAAAGTTCTAAATGATTATATTTTAAATCAGCTAACATTTGCGTTATTTCTTTTAAAGTTTTTAATGTTGGAACTTTTGAACGGCTTATATCAATCATTGCGCCTCTGATTTCAAGATCAGGGTAATCTTTAATTTCACAACATATAATGGATTTGTTTTCAACACATTGTTTTAAAGTTTTGATTCCATAAAAGATTCCAACATCAGTTGACGCAGTTAATGTAATTTTGTTTGGATTAACTACTACTAGGTACTCTTCTTTTTTTAGTTTTTTATTGTATATAAATTCTATATCTATACATGATGTCTCGTTATTTAATTTTATGTCTTTAAGCTTTAAATCTTTCTTTAATGTCTCAATTAAATTTTCAGAAAATTCATTGTTTTTAACATTTAATTCACGATTTAAATTGAATTTTCCTGAGGTTGTTTGGAAAGACTTGGGGGTAGGAATTATATACATATTTTGCCATCTCCTTAAGGTTTGCGCTTTTTTCCCAATTTACTTAACTTATTATATCAAAGTAAGCGTTTTTATTCAAGTGATAAACTTAAAAAAAACGAAATTAGCAGAAATTGTCATTAAAAGCAGAAAAAAGCACCCCCAAAAGGATGCTTTTTGTTTATTTCCATAATTTCTTAATGGTGTCTAACGCTTCGTCTTTTATCTCATTTTGACCTTTTACAAGATCATGATAAGTAAAGAAAATTGTACCAGCAATATTATTAAAATTACAATTAAATCTTAATTGATTTTCAATTTCATTTGGATTTTGCCATACTTCATTAGAGCCCATTTGATATAATCCCATACCAATATAAAGAGTAGTATGTGTTTCATTACAAATATCACTCCACCATTTTGTTAAATCATGATAAGTAACATCTTTTCTTTCAAATGGGAAATATACTTGAGGTACTACATAGTCTATCCAGTTTTCCTTCATCCAAAGGTAAACATCGGAATAAAGTTCACTATAGCATTGTAATGCACCTGCAGCATTGTATGAACCCCTTTCCCATCCACCTTCAATAATAGCAGAATTTGTACGATAGATTGCGAAAGGACTAATACCAAATAAAACTTTTTTATTATTTTTGCTAAACGAATTTTTCAATCCATCATGAATGCTTTTAATCATTTTGTTTACATTCATTCTTCTAAAATCATCAAAGCATTGTGATTCATCTAAACGATATTTTAAATAATCTTCTTGTTCTCTTTCTTCTGGTATCTTTGCATATGGATAGAAGTAATCATCGATATGAACTCCTTCTACATCATAATTATCAACTACTTCCATAATTGTTTTAGTAACAAAATCAATTACTTCAGGATGACTTGGAGAAAGAATTATTTTGTTTGCACCATCTAAAATAGTATGTTCAGGATGTAGTCTTGCAAAGTTATTTGGTGCAAGAGTTTCTAAATATTCTTCTTTTGTCATGTTTAATTGATCTAATGAAGCTTGTGATACTCTATATGGATTCATCCAAGCATGTACTTTAATATCATGTTTTTTAGCTTCATCGATTACATATTTTAAAACATCAAAACCAGGATCTTTACCTTCTTCTCCAGTTATATATCTAGACCATGGATTTAATTTTGATGGATAGAAAGCATCATTGTTAGGACGAACTTGGAAAATGATTGTATTAATATTATAACTTGCAATATTTTCAATCATCTTTGTTAAGTATGCTTTATATTCATTTTCAGGCAAACCTTTAGGTACATCAATATTGGCTACTGTAGATACCCATACACCTCTTACACTTTGTTTATTAAATTTGTATTCAGGAATTTCTACTACTTCATCAGAATTCCAATAATGTACATATTCATCACTACGATATTTATTTAATTTCATATTTAGTCTCTCTTTCTTAAAATAAATAAAGCACCAGCAATAATTGTTATACCAGTAAGTACTAGTTCAACGTTTTTCTTACAGTTACAACCACTAGGTTTAGTTGGAACTTCAGGCTCTGGTTCAGGGTCTGGATCATCATCACCTGGTTCATCTGGTTTTACTTCTTTAGTAATATTAAAGGTGTTAGATATTACTTCAACTTGATTATCATTATCACTTACCACAAGTTTAAATTTGCAATTTGCTTGAGGAATGATTGTCGAATAATCAAATGTAAATTCTCCTGGTTTAATTTTTCCTTCTTCTAGTAGTTCATATTCACCATTATCTACAGAAATATATAATTTATAATTTAAATTTGTTTGTTCATCATCCGTAATTGTCGCTTTAAAATGTTGTACCTTCTTAGTGTTAAAATCATCAATCTTTGGTAGTGTAACTATAGGTGGTGCACTCTTGATAGATATTGGTGAATTTACTTCAACAGTATCAATAATATCTTTTACTATTACTATTATTTTTCCATTATTAGTAGAAAAACGTGGAGCTTTAAATGTTGTGTGATATTCTTTTGTTGTTATTTTTTCATTACTTACAATTTCTATTCCATATGAAGCACCATTTGAAGAATAGATGATTGTTAAATAATAATAGTCACTATCATCATCGTCGATTGTTACATCAATTATAATATCTTCATCATATAAAAATTGAGTTTTGTTAACTTTTAAATCTACATTTGGACGATTGTTTTCTAATACTAACCATTCAACATCTTCATAGATTGAGTTATCTTGATCAAATGTAACAAGAGCATATACTTTATTTTCTTGTTTAGTAAATGTTAATTCTTTGTTAGGGTTAATCTCTAAGGCTCTAATTTTTGATGGATCAAAATCATTAAGATTTGAAGTTTGTTCATCAAATTCATATATACCATAGCCCTTAGCTTTATCTACTTTATTTACTTTGATTGATACTTCATTTTCTTTAATCGAAATATTTTTAGGAGTTGCTTTTTCAGTTACTTTTTTGTCATATGTATAAGCTCCATAAAGTGGTGTTAACGCATTATATTTCCATGCGTGTTTTGCGACAGTTGACATTGCAAGACCACCATCACGAGTAAGTAGGCTTGAATAACTGAAGATAAAGTATCCTTCTACTTTTTCAAGATGAGCAGAATTATAAGTTACTTGATAATACATTTCAGTTAGGCCATAGCCCCATGATTCTTTTACTTGATATAGAGCAGTACCCATATATAGTTTAGTTTTACTATCTTTTAAAGCATTACTCCACCATTTAGCGATATCATCATAATCACCTTTTAAATGAGTATAATTTTGAGGAGTTATATAATCAATCCATTCTTCTTTAGCCCATTTTAGTGTATCAGCAAACAAGTCTGAGTAAGAATAGTAATTATTACAACTACCTAACATTCCTCCTTCTGCACCTCTTTGTGGTTCGCTTGAACAAGCCTCAACAGTTGGTGCCCAGCGTGATGCAGGACTTATACCAAAGGCACACTTAACGTCTTTTGTTTTATTTTTTTCTCTAACCGCGTCACTTATTTGTTTAATTAATTTATTTACATTTTCACGACGCCAGTCATATATATTAAGAGGATCAGTAGTTTCACTTACATATTGTTTATAATCTGCCATGTCTACCCATGGTTCTGTAGAGAAAGTATATCCTTTGTAAGCTGTATTGCTTCCAATATATGATGCATCATTTGGATAAAAATAGTCATCAAAATGAATTCCATCAATATCATAATTTTCAACAATTTCCATTATTGTATTTGTTACATGGTTTCTTACTTTTTCTGAAGCAGGATTTAAAACAAATAAATCTTCTGCACCAAGTACAACATTATGATGAAGTTCATCACCTGTTTCAAACACTGGATTATCGATGCCTTCTGCTTGTTCTTTTTTTCTACCAAAATAAGTATCTTTAAAGTTATTTAATTCAGTAACATCGATATCTTTGATTTTTTCAATTCCAGTTGCAGGATCCTTTACCATCATAGATGTAGTTGAACCAGTTGATGCTCGATATGGGTTAAGCCATGCATGATATTCAAGGCCTCTATTATGAGTTACTTCAATCATCCATTCAAGGGGATCCCAACCAGGATCAACACCATATCCAGCTAGATATTCACTCCATGGATTATATTTAGATGGATAAAATGCATCATTAGCAGGTCTTACTTGAAACACAATTGTGTTAAAATGATTAGCTTCAGCGTTATCTAATATTTTAATATACTCATTTTTCCATGATGCGATAGCAGCTTCATCTGTACCTAGTTGACGATCAATGTTAAGATTTCCAACCGTTGCAACCCATACAGCTCTCATATCTGTTGATACTTGAGTATAGGGTACAAACTTGCCATCCCATGCTGCTTTTGATACAGTTGTACAAATTAGCAGACAAAAGGACATTAAGCATATTCCCATAAGGGCTAGTTTTTTACATAATTTCTTCATTAACTTTTATTCCTTTCTTATATCTTAAAAAATTGTTATAAGCTATTCCTTCAATTTCTTCTTTTGTTAAGTTTCTTTTCATTAATTCTTGTATTAGATTTTGAGCATCCATGTGACCTCTTAAATCATCTAAGTTGGCGTTATGATCATCATAACTCTTTAGGAAGTCCATAATGTCAAGTCCAAGCATAACATGGTCAATACCTATTTTTTCACCTAGATAAATGATTTGATCAGCAAGGCCCATAGTATTTTGTCGACTTGGATCTTTTGAAACAAAGTTTCTTGCAGAAACGGCTCCAACATATCCTCCTACTTCTCTCATTAATCTAAGTTGATCATCATTTAGGTTTCTACGGTGATCACTTAAAGTATATGCATTAGAATGACTTGCGATAATATTATGAGGCATATAGTCTAAAACATCGTAAAAACTCTTTATATTTAAGTGTGAAACATCAATGACCATATGGTGTTTATACATATAATCTAGAAATTCTTTTCCAAGGGATGTTAATCCACGATCTTTGTCTCCAGCAACCCCTGTTGCGAGATGATTTTCTTCATTCCAAGTAAGCGTAGCATGTCTTACGCCAAAATTATACATTTCATTTAAATCATCTAATGTATGAACATTACGGAGGCCTTCTAATCCAAGTAATACATTATAATTATCTTTATATGGTTTAAATGCCTCGTATGCTATTTTATAGGCTTCAAGTACATTAAAGTCATATTCACTATATACTACCCAAATTCCACCTTTGATTTCTCCTTGTTCCATGGCTTCTAGATGATATTTTCGAAAAGGATCTTTAATGCCTTCTAAAGTTCTTTCATACAAATTTGAAAAAACATCACTATGTGTATCATATATTTTCATTTTCATTCTCCTTTTTTAATCTTTACATTATATCGACTTAATTATATAATATTTTCTTTAAAATAGCAAATATTTTAGAAATAAAAGGGCTAATATCTTAGCCCTCTAAATTATTATTTTCTTTTTCTAATTACAAACACAAAACATGTTAATGCAATCATTAAAGTAGCAACTTCAAGTATTGATTTTTTACAGTTGCAACCTTTTTTATCTTCATCTATAGGATCATCTGGAACAGGAGTAGGGGTAGGATCATCTGGTTCTACTTCTTTTTTTACAACAACTAAATCACTATCTAAATATTCAGTAATACCATTGTTGTCGATTATTACTCTTACTTTAAGTGATGTATCATTTTCACTGATTTTATACATTGTTCCAATATAATTATTTTCAACAATTCCTTCATCTAAAAGTTTAATAATGTTATTATCATTATCAAGAAGTAATAGTTTATAATTATATCCATTTATTCCATAAGTAGAAATATTAATAATTATGTTTTTACCAATAGGTGGATTATAATCAGTAATTTTAATATTTGTATTATCTAAATAATTAGTTCTAATTACTTTAAATGTGTTTGATGTATAGGTTGTTGAATAATCTCCTTGTGTAAGTTTTAGAACAAAATGATATGTTCCTTCACTAAGTTTAATATCATCAAAGTTAGCAACTATACTTCCATTTAAAGTTCCTTTTTTAACTTCTTTTGTAACATAGTTTGCTTCATTGACAGCAATCAATACATAATCATAATCTAAGTCATTTGTACTATTTATATTTACCGGTATTGAAAGTGGAGTTTTGTAACTAAATCTTGTTTGGATTTTTGTAAAATCTTTAACATTTAGTTTGGTATAATCACTTACGGTATTGAATTTATTTGTAAAGACACTAATTGAGGCAGTGCCATCAGTAATGGTTATTTTTAGTTGTGAGTTTGATGTTGTGTAAGGGTATGCTTTATATGGTATTTCAAAAGTATTTGAAGTAATATTACCACTCGCGATTACTCTTTTCTTATCAATATCATTTTCAAAATAATTTATTGTGTATTTTAAATTATGATTAGTTAAATTTGAAATATTAAGTCTTAAGTTTATTGTTTCATTACATATGATTTCTGTTGGAAGTTGTGATAGATAATTAATTTTAATCGATTCATATTCTTCCATATTAGTAAAATCTAGTTTGGTTGAAAGTGATGAAACATAACCATTTGTTGATACTACTTTTATATAATAATCATAATTTTCATCATAATCATAAATTCTTAGTGTTGCTTTTTCTCCTTCTACATATGGATCATAAATAACACTAATACGAGATTCAACACTTGCGTTAAATTCAGTTCCTTTTAATACTTTATATATACCATACACTCTTGATGATGGCATTTTATCAAAAGTAATATTTACACTATTATCAAGAGTATCTTTTGATAATTTGTAATCTTTTACGACTAAGCCTTCAGAATCATCATTACCACGTTGAATTGGATAAACAGGATTTTTTGTCCAATTAACCTTTAGGAATGATATTCCTTGTTCATGAGTTTCGCTTGAGAAAACATAGAGATTTTCATATGAATATAATGCAGATCCTTTAATAACTGGATATTTTTTATTATATACAATTTGATTTCTGATTTCTGAAGGATTGTAAAATTGTGATGGAGCATCTCGGTATTTATATATTCCATGTGCAACATACAATTTAATTGCTTTCTTTCCCTCACTAGCACGTACTTCATTTAATTCTGTTACCATCTTTGCCCACCAATCAACGATGTCAGCATACGCAGCAACATTATCTTCAAATGCATAATAAACTTGAGGAGCAACATAATCAACTAATCCTTCTTCTACCCATTTCCATGTGTCAGCAAAAAGATCGGAGTATGATGAATAAGCACCTGATGCGGTATTAGAACCAATTGGTGAACAACGATCAACACTTTCAGTACAATATTCAGAATTACTACGCCATACAGCAGCAGGTTTTGATCCAAATTCAACTATTTTATTATTTGTTTCATTATATTCATCAACCATAGCACGAATTCTACGCATCATTACATTAATGTTTTCTCTTCTAAAATCACCTAGTGAATATCCTCTTTCCATATGAGCATACTTAGGATCATTATTTAAGTATTCTTGATAATTTCCTAAATCATTTAGGGTATTTACTCCTGATAGAGAACTATCATATTTTTCTCCACCAGCAAAGTTAGTATTAACTTTATCACTTGATACAGAACCATTTAAATAGAAGTAATCATCAAAATGCATACCATCAATATCGTAGTTTTCAATGATTTCTTTTAGGGTTGCGACAATAAAATCTTGTACCGCTATTTCACTTGGATTTAAAATTAATCTTGTATCATGTTCTCCCATAACAACATATTCAGGATGTAATCTTGCAAAATTGTTAGGTGCAAGTTTTTCTATTGCTTTTTCTTTAAATTTTAAGAGTTCAGCATTACTGTATGTACTTGCGTTCTTGTTCGCATTATCAAGAACACTATATGTTGTTACACGATAGGCATTCATCCAACATTGGAAATCAAAGCCTCTTTTATGAGTTTCTTCAATCATCCATTCAAGAGGATCCCATCCTGGGTCAACTCCAGCACCAACTAAGAATTCACTCCATGGATTTAATTCAGATTTATAAAAAGCATCATTACTTGGTCTTATTTGAAAGAATAAAGTATTCATTCCGAATTCTTCCATTCTATCAAGAATGGTTAAGAATTCCTTTTTATAACTATTAATAGCTTCTTCATCTAATCCATTTTGTTTACCAATTGCAATGTTGTAAACTGTAGCAACCCATACTCCACGCATTTCTGATTCATATACTGAAAATTTCTTAGGTAGAGTTACTGGTTCACCTGTACCATAATGATATATTTTTGATGTGGGTCCACTTTTATTCGAATATAGGAAATCTTCATCATCACTTTTACTATTTACAATATTAGAGAATGATAAGGTTGCAAGTAGTAAAAGGCTTAAAAATATACTTATTATTTTCTTCATTATAGTTCATCCTTAAATATCTTTTTTTGTCTGTCAAGCACAGCAA
This sequence comes from uncultured Bacilli bacterium, assembly GCA_934133195.1. GTDB lineage: Bacteria > Bacillota_I > Bacilli_A > ML615J-28 > CAG-313 > UMGS75. The sequence continues at coordinate 27,527 of CAKPAZ010000002.1, forward strand.
AACATTCAGCATAGCCTTTTTTCATTAAAGCACCACGGCAGCGAGCAAGTGATGTATAATAATCAAAATATTTAAAGTCACTGCTATTCATAATAAACCAGTGAGTTTGAATAGCTTCTTTCCATAGTTCAAAACCTTCTGTAATATCGACATAAACATATGGTGTAAAGTTATCTGAGTCTTCCCAGTTTTCACAAAAATAAAGTGGAGCGTAAAATCTTTCACCATTTTTATTTCCAACTACACCTGCTCTAAATTGAGCTTCTTGAACAATTAGATGAGTGTTGTTATGATCACGATGCATTGTACTTTGCCAATGTGTTACGATTACATTTGGTTTGTATTTAACAATTACATCGACAACTTGATTAATTACTTCATCATTATTTGGAAGTTCACCATCTGCATATTTTAAGACAATTGCTTCACCATTCACCATTTTCGCAAACTTATTTGCTTCATCAATTTTTTGTTTGCGATATTCTTGGATTGTCATATGTGGAGGATTTCCTCTTTCACCTGCAGTTAGTGCCATTATTATGTTTTTTCCACCTCTTACTGCGTTTGTGGCCATAATACCACCAGCAGTAAGTTCCATATCACCAATGTGACCACCGATTGCTAAAATAGTTTTCATTGTATTTTCCCTTTCTTTATTTTTTTAATTCATCAAGATTTGCGATTATAAAGTTAGCAAGTCTTGCTCTTGCATCCATATGTAAGATATTCTTACGAGTTGGATGAACACGATTTGAAAGTAGAACAAAAGCTACTTCATTCTTTCTATCTACCCAGATGTTAGTTCCGGTAAAGCCTGTATGAAGGATGGTTTCACTGCTTGTTAGTTCTCCTGCAGATGAGGCAGGGCCTTTATTAACAAAACCGATTGATCTTCTTTCTGGTACTAATGATACACCATTTCTTTCTTCTACTTGTGGTGTAAACAATAAATCAATTGTTGCCTTTGATAAGAAGTGTTCATTATTAAATACTCCATCATTTAAAAGCATTTGTAAATAATTAGCCATATCTTTTACTGTAGAAAACAAACCAGCATGACCTGCTACACCACCTAAAGCATAAGATGTCTCATCATGAACTTTTCCACGAACAATTCCTTTATATACGGGATCATCACGATATTCTGTAGGAGCACATCTTAGTGGAGATTCAGGAAGATAGCCTGTATCTTTCATATTTAGTTTATCAAAAATTTCCTCTTTAACAAATTCATTTAAAGGTTTCTTTACGATACTTTCTATTACCTTTCCAAGGATAATATAACCTAAATCTGAATAATGAATTTTAGTTCCTGTTTCGTATTTTAATTCAATATTTAATATCCTATTCCATACTTCAGTTGGATCATTCAAAGTGTTTGCGCGAGGTAATCCCTCAGGTAATCCTGAAGTATGAGTCATCAAATTCCATATTGAAATATTATCAAATCTGAATTCAGGAAGATATCTTTTTACTGGTGCATATAGACGAAGTTTTCCTTTTTCAATTAATCTTAATACAGCTGTTGTAGTACTAACAATTTTTGTTAATGATGCCATATCATAGATTGTATCAATATCATTTTCTTCAACATTTGGAATTAAACTTTTCTTTCCAAATGAACCGAATAATACTTTATCTTTAAAAACTATTGCATAGTTTGCACCTGGGAATGCTCCTTCATTGATTGCGTCTTGTAAAAGATTGTTAAATTCTTGGATTTTTGACATTTTATACTCCTTTTATTTATGAATAATTAGATAATAATTTTTCTTTCCTCTTCTGATTACTGTATAAGTTTCACCTATAGCATTAGCTTTTGTGATTACAAAGTTTAAATCTTTGTTTTGAACACCATTAACTAGTGTTGCTCCATTATTAATAAAGTCACGAGCTTCACGTTTACTTGATGCGGCTTTTACTGCAACTAAAGCATCAATTAAATTAAGGTCTTCTTCAACTGTTATAGATGGAACACCGTTAAATAATGTTTCAATTTCTTCTTTTGTTAATTTAGATATATCACCACTGAATAAAGCTTCTGATAGTTTTACAGCTTGGTTGTAAGCTTCTTCGCCATGTACCATAGTTGTCATTTCTTTAGCAAGAGCCTTTTGGGCAGCACGTTTATGTGGTTCTTCCATGAAGCTCTTTTCTAATTCTTCAATTTGTTCTTTAGTTAGGAATGTGAATTGTTTTAATTCTCTTATAACGTCACTATCTGGAGTGTTAATCCAAAATTGATAGAATGCATAAGGAGAAGTTTTTTCTGGATCAAGCCAAATTGCTCCCCCTTCACTCTTTCCAAATTTAGTTCCATCACTCTTTGTGAAAAGAGGAATAGTAATACCATATGCTTCTGTGTCAGCACCATGGATTTTTCTTATTAATTCAAGTCCACCTGTAATATTACCCCATTGATCTTGACCACCGATTTGAAGAATACAATTTTTAGTATCTAGTAAATGTTCAAAATCTAATGCTTGTAAAATTTGATATGAGAATTCAGTATATGAAATACCACTATCAAGTCTTGCTTTTACTGTTTCTTTGTTAATCATATAACTAACATTAAAGAATTTACCATATTTTCTTAAGAATGTTAATATATCAATATCATGAGTCCAATCATAGTTGTTTACCATTTCACATTTAAACAAATTAGAAACTTGTTTATATAAACATTTAGCATTATGTTCAATTATTTCATTTGATAATAATTGTCTTTCGCTACTAGGTTTTGGATCACCGATAAATCCTGTTGCACCACCAATTAAGAAAATAGGTTTATTTCCAACACTTTCTAAACGCTTTGCGAAAAGAAAGACAAGCATATGTCCAACGTGTAGACTATCGCCAGTTGGGTCAGTACCTAAATAAAAAGTAACTTCACCTTTATTGATTTTATCAATAATTTTTTCATCTGTAACATTGTGGATTAATCCACGCCATTGTAATTCTTCAAATAAATTCATTTTGTTTTCCTCTTTCTTTTTTTTAATAAAATAAAAGTCCCCTAAAGAAATGCTTAAAAAAGCAATCTTTAAAGGACGATAACAATGCATATTGCATTATTCCCGCGGTACCACCTTCATTCAAGAATATATCTTGCACTTTGTTGATAGGGAATGTATGTAATTCATAAAATAAACTTGTCTACTTTTCCACCGACCAAGTAGTTCTCTATGTGCCATTTATTTTACTACTATTTTGTTGAATCACGCCAAATTACATCAAAGTCAATTAATTGATTAATTGATTTTCCTTCAGGTAAGCGATCCTCCATTAATTCTGTTAATAAATCCATTGCAGCTTCTCCAAGTTCATAAATTGGAGTATTAATACATGTAAGTGTTGGTCTTGATAATTCCGCATATTTAGTATTTTGGAAACCGATTACTTGCATTTGTTGTGGGATTTCAATATGAAGTGTTCTTGCAACATTGATCAAAGATACTGCCATTGAATCACGTACTACTATTGCGACATCTGGATGATCTTTTTCTAGATGTTCACGATATTCAGGTTGGTTCAATTCTATTTTTCCTGGAACCTTTAAGACATAAGGTTCTAGACCAGCTTCTTCCATTGCCTTTAAATATCCTTCCACTTTTAAATCATTAACAACATACTTACGAACAGTTGTAACAATCCATATTTTTTTATTTCCACGTGATATCATTTCTTTAGTGATATCATAAGCAGCTTTAAAATAATCAATTGATACGGAAGGAATTTCTTTATCACTACATACTGTATTTGTTAAAACTAAACTTGTATTTAAATCACGCATGATTTCTAGGTGTTCTTCAGTGATTTCATCATTGATATATAAAACACCATCTACACTTGAGCTCATAACGATGCTCCAAAGTTCTTTTTCACTGTTTTTTACTTGTTCCACATTTTGGGTAGGTCTGTTAACAAAAAGTCTTAGTAAATAACCACGTTTAGTCGCACAATCAGCAATACCATCTACCATACCAGCAATACTACTTCTAGTTAGTTCAGGTACAACTACGGCTACTGTTGTAGATTTTGAACTTGCAAGACCTTTAGCATTTAGATTAGGTTTGTAGCCTAATTCACGTATAATCTTGTTTATGCGTTCTCTTGTTCCTGGTTTAACTTTTTCTGGGTGATTAAGAACACGTGAAACAGTCGCAAGCGATACACCTGCAGCACCAGCTACATCATAAATTTTAATTTGTGAACTGTATTTGTTATCTCCTTTCATAAAGCACCTCATTTAATTATTTTTTCATTTACATTATACCATATTTCGATTTTTATTGCAATAAAAAAATGAAAATTTTTTATTCATTTTCATTTTTTATTAATTCTTTTATATATTTACTTATTGTTCCTGCACCTAAGAATATCCATAATTCAAATTTCTTTTTGTCAATTAAATCTAATATTTTAGGAGTAAATGAACGATAATTCTTAAATATTTTATTTATCTTTAATTGTTGATATATATTTTCACTTTCTCTTTTTGAAGTAAATACTTTTGCGAGATAAATTGAATCAAACAAATCAAAAGCTTCTTTAAATTCTTTCTTTAAAGTTAATGTTCTTGAATAAGTATGTGGTTGGAATACCGCATTAATTTTATAATTAGGATATTTCTTTCTTAGTGTTTCAACTAGTGATTTGATTTCTGTTGGATGATGAGCATAATCATCTACTAAGATAGTATTACCATATTGGTATTCTTCTATTCTTCGATGAGGAAGATTTATATTTGTTGTGTTTGGTTTTTCACCAAGAAGGATACATACAATATACGCCATTACATAATCATAGACTAGATGTTTTCCAACAAAGGGAACTGATATTTCATATGATGATTTACCAATGATAATTTGAACTTTTGTTTTGTTTTTTGTTTCATCTAAAATATAATACTTTACATCGGCATCTTTTTGCGTACCTACTTTTAGAACTGCTTTAAATTTTAGTTTTTTAACATTGGGATCGTCGTAATTTACTACTACTAAATCAGATTGATTCACTAATTTTTGATATGAATTAATCATTTGATTAATATCTTTAAAATAATCAGGATGATCCATTTCTATGTTATTTATTATTAAAATGTTAGGATTATAGCTTAAAAAGTGATCACGATATTCACATGCTTCAAGAACTAATAAATTAGATTTATTGGTTCCACCACCACTACCATCTCCAATAATAAATGATGTTTTATTATTTAACATTTCTTTGAGAAAAGTTGAAGTAGTAGTTTTTCCATGAGTACCAGAAATTGCGATTATATCTTTGTTTAATTTTTTTCCAATGAAATCATGATAATAATAATATTCAAATTTATTATCTACAATATTTTTTACATCGATGTTTGTTTGATCATAAGCATTGCTAATAATATATATATAATCATTATTTAATTTTGAGCCAAATGGATACCATTTAATGTTTTTTTCTTTAAGCAATGGATCTGTAAAATATTCTTTATTTTCATCACTACCCACTACATTGTTTCCTAAATCCTTTAGAAGCATCGCGAGAGCACTCATTCCAGTTCCTTTAATTCCAACTAGATAAAATTTCATAAAAAAATCACCACTTAATTATATGCAAGTGGTGATAGTAATATTTAATATAACTTTAATTAATTTATCTAAATCCTTAATGTTTTTCAAACTTGGTAAATGAATAAAAATAGCATTTTTATTTCTTTTTAATACTTTATGATAAGCAAAATTACATAAATAATTAGTAGGTTTATCATTAATAATGCAAGGAATATCATTATAAATGAAATAATCATAAACTTTATTATAATTTAAATTTGTAGATAATAATTCACTATTCAATAAACTATTAAGTTCTAATCTAATACTTTTCTTTAGATTACTTCTTAAACCTAACATTATTATTAAATCATATTCTTCTATATTAATATTAGCTAACTGATTATCTATTTCCCTAAATGCATTATTGAATAATATTTTATCATTATTAATTCTATCAATTATTATTTTAGAAGTATTGTTAAATCCATTAAAAGCTGTAAACAAAATTTTCATATATTTATCCTTTATTTCAATAATGATTGTTTCCACTTAATCATCGGATGATTGTTAATTTTTTCATCAATCATTTTATTTTCAAAAAGTTTTACTGAAATATTAGGAAAACTATTTATAAAATGAATTTCATTTTCAGTAATACTTTCTAAAATTTCATCTAATAGCATACTAATATCATCTACAGCACCACAAATGTCAAACTTTTCATTTAGTTTTAACGTTGATGTTAAATATTGAGGGACTCTTTTTCCTATAAAAGAATTCATACGTTTTTTACACTCTTCAAACAACGCTTTAATATCAATTTTTTCTTCAGAAGATAACAACAAATAAAAAATTAAACTTTTTTTGAATATAATAAATTCATTACTATTTATTGTTTTATTTTTAATCATATTATATACATCATAAATGTCTCTAATAGTTGTTCTATATATTAAAGCATTAGTTTTTGATGCAAATAAATCAAATTTATTTAATGTTAAAACCTCTTCACTATTTTTTAAAGGTAATGTAATACTTCTTTTCCCGCAATCATATAAATGAATTCTATTCATATAATTGATTTCAATTTTTATCATATCTGTAGCATTAAACATATTTGAGTAATTGAAAACAAAAGAATCCAAAGCGTGAGTTTTCTTTGTTTTATCATTACGATATTGCATATTAGATTCTTGCATATAATTTAATAATTTTTTTTCAATTAAATCTCTATCTATCATCATTTTTTCTCTATCATTCGAACCAATATAATCTAAATCAATATCAACACTTAGTCTCAAATAATTATAAAATGTTAAATTAATAGCAGTTCCACCTTTTAATGCTAGTTTATCCTTTAAATAAATGTCAGTATTAATAAATTCCAAAACATCAATTAGTCTTAATACTCTTTCCAATGTTTGTTTTTGAACATTTAATTCTTGTGCAGTAATAACAATTTCTTTTTTTGTATATGAAAACATTGCTATCCCTCCATATCCTTATAAACAAACAAACGCCATTTCGCATTAAATACTAATGAGTCTTTTGCTTGTAGATTGTAGTAACCAACTATATTTTCACTTCTTTTTCTACATTCAGAAAAAAAATCATCGTGGATATTAAATACCTCTTTATATTTTTCTAAAACATACCCAACTTTTTTATACAGCAACTTGTTATTTAAACTTTCTAAATATTCCATTATTTTTAAATCATCGATTATATTAATATTATTTATACATTCTAATAACTCATAATATTCAAAATTTGCACTATCTTTGATACAGTCAACAATCGCTCTTTCAATGCTACTAATTCTAATTCCAGAAAAATTATTTACTTGAATTAAATTACTGCTTCTATGATATTTATATAAATTATCTTCAAAAACAAAATCACGTTTATAGGTATTTGTTGTGACATCAATAGTATTATAAACTTGATTATTTAATCCATAATATTCAAAAACACTATGATGGGAAATAAAATCATTACTACCATAACCACATGCTATTTCATATTTATTAGCAGCTGATATATTATTAACTAAATCATTAATTACAAAATAATCTTTTTTGATTTTTGTTATATACCCCTTATCTATATATGAACTTAATATATAGTTAGCATTATGAATACCTCCACAGATATTTATTACATCTTTTTTATTAAACAATTTTAAATTAGATAATTCTTTTAAATATTTCATAGCTTATAACCTCAACATTATTATACATCATTTAATCAAAACAATCAAATTAAATGTTTAATTATTTTGCTCATTATTTAGTTTTTGTTATATATTATGTTTATATTTTTAAACTTTTTTGCCAGACATTCGTGGATTCCCTACCCTTTAATTCCCACTAAGAAATAATTCATTTTTATCACCTAATATAGTTTATGTTATTTACCTATATTTGGTGATATCTTCTTATAGTATTTTCTCCATTCCTATTTTCTGAATTTTCATTCCTATTTTTTCATAAAACTTTAAGGCACTATCATTGCCTGCCCATACATTTAGAGTAACATTGTAACATCCTAATGATTTTGCAAAATTCAAAACATATTCATATAACTGTTTTCCAATTCCTTTACCACGTATTGAACTATTTACACATAAATCATCTATATATAAGCTTTTATAACTTACTAATGAATGATCATTTTCATGATTTATAATAACACAAAATGCATAACCTAAAACCTTGTTATCTTCTTCATATACAAAAATTGGTTTAGTGCCATCATTTAATATTACTAATAATTCTTCATCATTGTATTTCTTTTCACCTGCTTTAAATAAATCAGGTCTTACATCAGAATGCACTTTATGAACTTGATATAAAAGTTCATTCAAAGCATTGACATCTTCTTTTGTTGCTTTTCTAATCATTTTATTCCTCCAAATTAAATAAAAAGCACCTAAGTGCTTTTTAAGATTATTTTTTAATTGTAATTGCTGGTCTTACACCATATTCTTTTGTTACGATTGAATATCTTTCAACAGTATTAGGTGTAAGTTGGAAGTTTTCTGTCATTCCTCTAACAATGCTTATACCATTTGCTTTTGAGAATGGTGATCTCAACATCCAATCACAGTTAGCATAGTTAGCGTAAAGTGGAGACACCTTAATTCCTTTAGCACGTAAATACTCAGTCGCAATTCCTTTTCTGTTTTTATCATTAACATCAAATGATGAACTAAAGCCATATTTTGCGTTTGTTACATCAGCATAAGATAGTAAGAAAACAAAATCTTCTGTGTCATTAGATGCCATTGGATTACTTGATGCATATGTTGTTGAAGCAGAGTTGTCAACTTTAGTTTTTACTATTCTTTGTTGTTGAGCTTCACTAAAAGCATTTTTGTAGAACACTTGATTTAACCACTTTCTAATTTGTGAATTTTCATAGTTGTTATCTTCAGCTTCATTAAACTTATAAACATCTAAAACATATTCACTAAATAGAGTCATTGTGTCATTATCTTCACTAATTACTCTCCATTTAATTGGATCAACATTGAAGTAATAATAGCTAACTTCTTTACTTGTTCCAATTGTCATAGTTGGAGTGTTTCTATAATAAGTAAGTCTATCAAATTGATAAATTGCATTAGCAGGATTAGGTTCTACTTTTACATACTTTTTACCATTATATTCAATTTCTTCAGTTTTAGCATCAGTTGAAAGAGCTTTTAATGCATTGATTGTTTCAGCGTCAGCAACTACACTTTGAACATAACTTCCGAAGTATATATATTTTTTGCCGTTTTCCACAAAAACTACACCATCTTCAGCTGGTAAGAATTTTGCATATAAAGTAATATCTTCAGTAGTTCCTTTAGTAATTGTTTCTACTTTATTTATATACTCAGGTTCACGATACCAACCATCAAAACGATATCCATATTTAGTTGGAACAGGAAGTGTCAATCCTTTTGAACTATTATATGTAGTAGCAGTTAATCTTTCATTAAAGCCACCATCTAGTTCATAAGTAACATTATATGACCATTCTGCATAAAGCGTAATATCTTGATCAGTTCCTAATTTAATTTCTGTAATTAATGAATCTTCGTTAAAATCAGGTGAAGTATACCAACCAGTAAATACCATATTTTCTTTAGTTGGAGTTGGTAGTTTTACATTATCTAAAATAGTAAATGAAGTAACTAAGTCTTCGCATGTACCGCCATTTAATTCATAGGTAATTGTATGAGTTGGAGCTTTCCAAGTTGCTGTAAAGACCTTATTTCCAATTTCACCTTTTTCAATTTTAGTAACTGTAGTTCCAGATGCATCTTTCCATCCTTCAAATGTGCATCCTTCTCTTGTTGGAGTTGGAAGGTCAACTTCTGTTTCTACTGTATAGCTTGTTGGTATTGTTATATTTGCACTAAAGTTTCCACCATTTAATTCAAAAGTAATTGTATAAAATATCGCAACCTTATTATATTTTGCTGTTACAGTAATATCATCTTGAATATTTTCTATGCTTGGTTCCCATCCAGCAAATACATATCTATAGCCTTTTCCTGGATTTTTACTAGATGTTAATTTTTTAATATCAGGTTGTGTTGCAGTTTTTCCAATAGCAGTTTTTACTTCTGCAATAACAGTTCCATCATCATTAACAAACTTAACAACTGGGCGTTTAATCTTTGTACTTACAATAATAACAGCAAGTGCTAAGATAAATAGTACTGTACCTATAATTGTTTTTACAATCATTTTATTTTTACTTTCTTCCATAGGGACCTCCTAGTCTTTAAAAAAGATTCTTCTTTTACATATTATATCATTTTTTTTAATCATTTTCAAGTAAATTAGGAATATATATTAAATGTATTTTTGGAGAAAAAGAAAAAGTGCTATCTCTAGCACTTTTAACTTTCCGTTTTTAAAATTAAAATTAGTTACGACGTTCTTTGATTCTTGCAGATTTAGCTGATAAACCACGGATGTAGTTAAGTTTAGCACGACGTACACGACCAAGACGTACAACTTCAATTTTAGCAACCATTGGTGAATGAACAGGGAAAATTCTTTCAACTCCAACACCAGATGAAATCTTACGAACTGTGTAAGTTTCACTAATGCCACCACCATGACGGCCAATTACTAATCCTTCAAAAATTTGGATTCTTTCGCGGTCACCTTCTTTAATCTTTACATGTACTTTTACAGTGTCACCTGGACGGAATTCAGGAACATCGTTTCTCATGTAAGATTGAGTTACTGCTTTGATTAATTGTTGACTCATATTATCTCTCCTTTATCTTCTGGTATTCATTCATATTCCATATCAACTTGGTTAATATCAGCGGAATACCATGTATTGCTTTAATATTATATCACATCTTCTTGTTTTTTGCAAGAAATATATCTTTTTATTTTTAAGAAGAAAGTGTCTCAAATTAATGAGACACTTTTGTTATTAACGTGCATATACCTTATTGTTCCAAATTCTACTTGCAGGATAACTTCCATCCCATTGTTCCCAAGTAGTTGTACCAGGAATAACACTATATAGTTTGATTTCTCTTGTTTCACCATTTAGTTCAACTTTTAATGTATAAGATACAGTTGTTGTTTTTTCTGGTGCATTGATTACTCTACCAGTGTTATCAATAATTTCAGGATTATGAGATACTAATGAAATCTTAGCATCTTTATAATTAGATCTTACTTCATATTGTAATTCAATCATTTCCATTAGACATGGCCAGAAGCTTCCTTCAATTACTGATTGAGGACAGTTTTTACCACACCATGTATTATGTTGTTTAACTCTAGTTGGATCAAGGTTATTTCTAATTAAGATATCTGCAACAAGCATTGCAGTTCTTTGCCATGTATCATATACATCACCAGAAGTGTTAACGCACATTTCAATACCAATTGAATTACAGTTTCCACCAAATGCTGAAATGATTCCATAACCAGAATACCATAGTGGTCCTCCAATATAATAATAGCCATCAACAACTTTCCATACAGGACCTAAATGACTGAACATTGCTTTTGTAGGTTCTTTTGTACCAGTTTTTGGAATAGCAACTGTAGTTGCTTCACCATTTAAACTTAGGAAGTAATCTTCTCCTATTTTAACTATATCAAAGTCTGGTTTAACGTTTCCTGGAGCTTTTACAGTTGTCTTTATCCAGCTAAATGTATTCTTAGTTCCGTCGGCCGCATGGTATGCAATGTATTTTTCAGGTACAACACCAAATATTGCATCATTACCTACTGTGTAGTGAATAGAAGTTTCACCTGATGACATTACTTGAGCAATTGATTCAACAGTACCAGTAAGTGTTGCAGTATCATGGATAGTTACAAATTCAATTGTATCAACATCACGACGATCTTTATGGTTATTTGGATTCTTTTCTGTAGTTTCATAATATGTTTCATTAACAACATATTCATCAAATAAGAATCTGTTTACACTTCCATATGTTGGAACAAATACTTTAGTTGTTCCATCATTATATAAGCTTACGTTACCACTTTGTACTGTTGAGAAATGACCATTTACTAATAATGATAATAATTTATCAATACTTGTTTCATTTCCTAATGATTTAACAGTAACACCAATTGTTAAGTTAGCTTCCATGCCAACAGTCTTAATTAATATTTCTGCATATCCATCTTTTAACGCTGTGATTAAACCAGTTGCAGATACAGAAACAATTTCTGGATTTAATGATTCAAATACAAATGTTGCAGAAGCTGCATTCTTACCAAATGCTTTAACATTTAGTTGAAGTGTATCTTCTGGTTTAATTGTTCCATTATATACACCTTCAAAACTTGCATCAATTGAATCATGTGAATATACAGTTATTTCTCTTTCAACAACAACTAAGTTCATATAATCACGCATGATTATTTTAGCAGTACCAACATTGATGGCTTTTACTAATCCTGTTGAAGTTACTTGAAGAATATCAGTATTACTTGATTCAAAGTATACAGTTTTGAAATATGCATCACTAGGTTCGATTGAAGCAACAATTTGGAATTCTTCATTTGTAAGCATTTCATCTTTGAAAGCATCAATCTTAATGCCAGTTGCTGGATTTAAAGCTTCCCACTTAGCTTTTAGTGTTGTATCGCCTTTAAGTTCAGTAATTGATGTGATAAGTTTATCATTTTCATACCAACCTAAGAATTTATAACCAAGTAGTCCTGGTTTAATTAATTCATCATTAGTTCCTACTTTAACTGTGATTTGGTCACATTCAGGAAGTTCATCAAAGAAACATACTTCTGTAGGATTTGCATTATTAATTGATTCAATAGCTCCACCAAATACTACATATTGGCCAACTTTAATTTTATTAGTTATTGGTTTAATATTTATACCATATCCATTGTAGGAATTAGAAATAGTTATTACATATTCTGCACCTTCAGGCCATGATGATGCACCTGTTTGTAAGAAACTTACAACTTCATATAAGCCAGTTTCTTTATTCTTAGCAATATAAATACGGTCAGAGAAAGTAGCTTTTGGATCACATGATGCATCAGTAATGAAAATATCAGTTACATATTTACCACCAGTCCAGAATGAACCATCACTATTGTTATAGTTATTAATAGTTACAGCAATTGGGTTTTCTCCACGATTTTGGTAAAGGCCTTCATTTGAGTATCCACCATTGTATATATATGTAATATTAAAATATTCAACTGCTTCCCAAATAGCATAAACTGTTACATCACCTGTTGTTGTTTTAGAAATTGCTGTAATAATTTGACTTCCATCAGGAGTTAAGCTCCATCCAACAAAGCGATAATCTTCTTTTGTTGGAATTGGAAGAATATATTCTTTTCCTTCTAAATAACGAGTTGATGCAGATACTTCACCACCATCTAATACATAGATGATTTTTGAGTAAATCTTAGTTTCACCAGATCCACCATCAACTTCTTCTTTTGATGGAACATCTTGAGCATTTTGATATGCATCAGCATATGTTGTAACATTTAGGAAATTCTTATCTAATAGAGTAGTTGTACCCCAGTAGTTTTTATCTGCGTTTACTACTACATCTGGGTTTACATTCTTAACAAATAAATCACCACTACAATTTTCACGGATATTGTAATTGATATTAATCATACAATTATCGCCGTTTAAAACTTTTGCTTCTTCAAATCTAAATAGCATATAACCATTTGTAATTTTATTGAAACGATAGTTAATCTTTAGTTCATCATCTTTAGAACCTGAGTAAGTCTTGAATGTTACACCTGCATGGTATTCAGCAAGACCAATGTTATTGTATTTGTTACTTTCAATTGTATAGTTACCATAACTATATCTTAAGAACCAAATAACATATTGTTGATATCCATCAAATACGTTATCAGAAATATTGATTTCACCTTTAGTACCAAATGCACCGATATCATCAATTTTGATACCATCATTATATGTTTGATATGGACCATAGAATTCATTATTAGTAATTGTTAGATTTTCAAATTCAGATCCATAAAGTATCATTTGACGACCAGTACCTTTGTTTATACGTGAGTATTTAATTACTACATTCTTATATGATACGCCAGTAGCAGGTACAAAGTAGAATGGAGCAGTTTTAGATCCAGCAACCTTAGAATTATCAAATAAAATATAATTAATTGTTAGATTTTCAATTGAAGTTGATTCAGATCCAACAATACGAGCTTCGCCTGTTAATGTAATACCATTAATTTCGACGTTACTTGCTTCAATTATTAAATCTGATGTAAAGATTGCTTCATTTTGTCTTGTATCCTTATTAGGATTAATATCTTTATTAGGGCCAATGATAGTTACGCTCTTAGCAATAGTACCACCAGCGTAAGTTCCTGATACAAATTCAATTGTATCACCATCAGTTGCTGCTGCAAGAGCTTCTTCTAGTGTTTTATATGTTTGGCCTTCGCCTACCATCAATGATGGTTTAATTTCTTTAAATATTGCATATAGAGTAATTTCTCCAGTTGCAGTTTCTGGAATAATTGTAATGTATTCATTACCATCTTTTGTTAATGACCAACCTAAGAACTTATATCCATCTTTTGTTGCAGCAATTAATCTTGTTGCATAGCCTGGTAGATATTTAGTAGGAGCACCTTCAAGAAGGGTTCCACCATCAAGTTCATATTTAATTGCACACATTTTTGTTTCTGCATATGCATCGTCTAATTCCATTGTTGATTTGAAATCATCTTTTGCAATTTCTGATGCTTTAATATTAGGTGTACCTTGATCAGTGTATGCAAGAGCAGAATAGTTCATACCAAAATAGAAGTTTTTAGCATTAACACAGAATCTCATTCTTGCAGAAGTATTTAAAATCTTATTATACTTGATAGTTACATGTGGAGTTGAAGTAGTATCAGTAGTTGATTTACCTTGTACACTAAATACTGTGTCTTTACAATAGTTAAATGTGTTACCAATATAATTAATTTCAATTGATTCATACTCAGCATGATGAACAGCCATTCCACATTCAGCATTAGCTGCACTATCACTATCAAAATTATTATCACGCATTGTGATTTTTGTATTTTCAGCAAGTTTATCTTGACCAACCCAGAAAGTCCAATAGTTTCCAGCAAAACGATATGCAATGTTATCATTCATATTAATAACACCTGCAGCGTTTCTTAGCCAGAATGCAAAGACATTTTGTGATGTTGGGCAATTGTTTGTAACATAGTTATGGTTAATTTCTGCACCTGTGATTAAGCCTTGGCTATAAACACAAGAATAATAATTAACTGTAGATTTTAATGTAAATTTATTATATTCAACAACTAAATTGTTGATAGCACCAACGAAATGGATTTGACCAATTCCGGCAGCTGATGTTCCAGCTGATGCAGCTGTTCCTTCAATTACGTTATATTTAACAACGATAGTATCATTATCACCTTCACCATAAACTGAAGTTGTATTTGTTAATTTAAATCCTAGGATTTTAACATCTTTTACATTTTTAGATATTGTTATTTTTCCACTAATTATAGCTTCTAATGCTCGTTTATCACTTGTTCCCTCAATTCCACTATTTGGACCAATTAATTGAATTCCATCATAAGCTATAACTAAATCTTCACTATAAGTTCCCGCTTTAACATATATTTTAGTATTTGCAGTTGCTGCAAGTAAAGCATCTTTAATTGTTTTATACTCTTCATTAGGGCCAACTACAATTTCATCAACAGCGACTACTTCTTCTTTCCATACTGCATAAACTGTTACATCACCTGTTTGTGCAGCAGATATTGATGTAATATATTCAGTACTATCTTTTTCAAGAGTCCAACCAAGGAATATATATCCTTCTTTAACAGGAGTTGCTAAAACTAATTCTTTACCTTCTTCATAAGTTGTAGGAACAACATATCCTTCTTCAAATTCTCCACCATCAAGTTCAAATGTGATTTTAGAATTTACTACTGGAATTGTATATTCCCATTTTGCATAAAGTACTAAATTACCAGTCATACCCTTAGTTATTTTAGTAATTGCGATTGTACATTCTTTATCTAAGAACCAACCTAAGAAATTAACATTAGCTGTTGCAGATGGTAAATCAAATTCATCTTCAACTGTATATTTTAGATTAGTTGTAGGAAGTTCAGCTTTAACTTCGGTATTATCTTTTACAATGTATTTTGCAGGAAGTTCATTAAATGCTGCAATTGTTGTTCCTTTTACCCATTGATGGAAACGGAATAGAATTTGGATTTTACCAGCTGATGTTGGTGTATATGTGTTATCATATGCTGGGTAACCATTCTTAACAGCATTATAGAAATATTGATCCATTGCTTGATATTTTTCACGATATGCATTGCTATTTAAGAAATAACTTTCTGAATGTTCTATTACAGCTTTTCCTTCACTATCACGTTTAACTGGTTGATAAATGAAGTTAGATACTGTTTTTTCAAAAACATAAATATCAATTGCTTTTAATTCTTCAGCATTACTAAATGAAGTTGTTTGACCATTCTTAGTTATAGTAACTTTACCATTTTGAACTTGAACATATGTTGAAATGTATTCAGCATTTGTTACAAACCAATTATATAAATCACTATAGAATTCATTTACAAATTCATCTTTGCTATTCCATTTTGTTTTAATTATTGTTGTTAAGTTTTTATCATATGTAATTGTGTATTCACAAATTTCATATAAAGCAGTTACTTCAAGGTCTTGTTTTACATTTACAATTGGCTTATCCCAACCAATAAACTTATATCCAAGACGGGTTGGATCTTTTGGTGCTGCTGCAGCACGACCATCTTTAACTACAGTTTCTTTTAATACTTTTCCATCATAATCTTTAAATACAACTTTATGAGTTATATTTGAATCAGGATTACTTGAAGATTCTGGTAAATTTAGTTTACTCATTAATTGCCAATCGCATGTTACATAGTCAACACCTTTATCAATCCATTCTTGAACTGTTGGATAGTCAACATATTGAGTAAATGTATATGTAGAAATCTTTAATCCTGCTTCTTTGTATTTAGCAAGCCATTCTTCACTGTTTGAATAACTAGCTGTTACATTGATACTTACATCTAAATCGTATTTTTTACATCTTTCTAAAATTGTATCGCTTTCACATGAGTTTACTAGATATTGACATTCAATATCAGAATAGCCATTTTCTCTTGTCCAGATTAAACAGTTATATTGTGAACCTAAGAAAATAGTATCTTCTCGCATTCCTGCTTTTTCAATTTCATCCATTAATGCTTGCATTCTTGATTGATCAGAGTTTGTGATACCTGCTGATGATTTAAGTTCAATTACAGCTTTTGCGTTATATTGACGACAAATTTCTAGGTAACGTTCTAATGTACAAAGTTTTGTTGTATAACTATCTTTAGTTACACTTCCATTTTGAGCAGGGAAACCAGCCTTTCTACTCTTTGTTACTTCAACATCTTTTAATACACTCCATGGTGTTGTTGAAATAGTATAATCGCCAAATGTTTCATCATGACTCATTACAAAAACGCCATCAGAAGTTTGTTTTAAGTCACACTCTAATGCTTGATACTTTAAGACTTGTACCGCATATAAGAATGCTTCTTCAGAATTCATTAAACCATAGTAACTACCAGCATGACCAATGAAAGTTACATCATAGTTCCATACAACCTCAATTGTACGCTTGAATTCAGCTTTATTACCAGCTTCATCTTCAACTCGATAAATTAGATCATAGAAACCATATGTTTGATTGTCAACTTCACCTTCTACTGTAATTTTAGAAGTTATGTCACCATCAACATTGTCAACAGCTTTAATACCATCAAGTGGATTAAATGGTTTGTTCCAATTTAAGAAGTTTTTATCTTTAATACCTTCTTCAAGAATAAATTCAGGTTTAATTACATCAACTTCTTTTTCAACAGCAATTGTTATTTCTGCTTTTAAGCCATCAACTTCAACACTAATGATTGCAGTTCCAGCACCTATTGCTTTAACAATGCCATCTTTTACAGTCGCAACGCTAGGGTCACTTGATGACCATACACAAGTATCGTCAGCTAAGAAGATATCCTTAGGAAGTATCTCTAACTTAGTTGTTTCTCCCACTTTCAAATAAACGGAATCCGCACTTAGAGATATCTCACGATTATCTTTGATTGTGAAGTGAACAGTTACTTTATTTCCTTTGACATATTTTACGCCAATTTCAACATCTGTTTCACCTTCTCTAAGAGCAGTTACGATGCCTTTTTCTACGCGTGCGATAGATGGATCTAACACTTTATAAGAAAAGATTGGATCATCATCATTTACGACTTTTACATCTAGTTTGTAAGTTTCTCCAACTTCTAGAGAAACATCTTTATCCTCAATACTAAGTTCTGCCGATGTAGTTTGGCAGGCAATAATACCAAGGGTTAGTAGGAATGCTACTAATAACAAAAATCCTTTTTTCATTACTTACCTCTTTCTCTATTTCAAATTTGTGAAAGCCTTTTCACAAATTAGATTATATCATATTTGTTTTTTTAAATCCCTTTAAATGATTAAATTTTTCTTAAATTCTTTGGTTATTAATTTTATCAAATATAAAAATGGAGGTTTTTATCTTTAAATGTAAAAATGAATTATTTTTTTTTGATTTATGATATGATATATTAAAGATAAAAGGAGTGATATATATGCCTTTACATATTGGTGAAGTAAATAGATTTATTGTAAAAAGAGAAACCGATATCAGTTATACTCTTAGTCCTGATGATGATGAGTTAACTACCTATGTCTTTTTACATTTTAACCAAGCAACAAGAAAACTTGAACCAGGAGAAAAAATTAAAGCTTTTCTATACTATGATCAAAAGAAAAGACTATGTGCCACTATGGAAGAACCTTTAATTACTACTTCTAATTATGGTTTCGTAAAAGTAGTTAATGTATTAGAAAATGCAGGAGTATTTGTTAATATTAATATTGCTAAAGATATTTTATTGTCAAAAGACTTTTTACCTAGTTTCATAAAAGCATGGCCAAGAATTGATGAGGAAGTACCATGTATTTTAATTGAAAAGCAACATCAGTTAGTCGCAAGAATTATTACTCCTAGTGATATTAAGGTTCTACCTTCCAAACTTAAAGTTGACCAAACAATAAGTGGAAATGTATCAAAGATTACTCCATCGGGAATTACTGTTTGTACAAGAGAATATCAGTTTGTTTTTATTCATAAGAACTATCTTCGTAAAAACTATCATTTAGGCGAGGAGGTTACTTGCAAAGTAATTCATATTAATGAACATGGTGAGTATTATGCATCAACGATTGAAAGAAAAGAATATTCAAGACTTAGTGATAGTGATACTATCTATAACTATTTAAAACAAATGGGAGGAATTATACCACTTGGTAATGCTTCTTCTCCTGAGGATATTAGTAAATTTTTTAAGATGAGTAAGAGTGCCTTTAAAAGAGCTGTTGGAGCACTTTACAAGAAACGCTTAATCAACATTGAAGATTACAAAATTACTTTAATAGAAAAATAATGCCGGATAAATTATCCGACATTTTTTCTTTTTATTTGAATGAAATGTTAATTACAGCTTCATTATTATTGATTGATACAACTTCTAAAATGAATCCAGCATCACTACCATCATACCATTTAGCTGTTGACCAAACATCTTTTGCTTGGAATAAATCACTATTAGATGATGTACCACCATATATATCATCGCCTTCAATATCATTATTACCATCAGCTTCTACTAAAGAGATTAAACGATGATCAGTGCTACTATTGTTATATTTATAAACATCCCAAATTGATACACCTTTTGTTGGATCGTTAGGGGTTGCGTCAATATGGTAAATACGTATACCGCTCTTTGAGAATAAGCCACTATAGCCTGCTTCCATTTGGTTTAGTCCATCTGGAGTATAGAAATCAATAATGAAATATTCTGTAAATAATGAGTTTTTAAAGTTTTTAGCAATAATCAAACAGTCACCTGTAGAACCAAATGATCTAAGGGTTACGGTTGCATCATCATCACCCATTACAAGTGGGTCTACCCATCCAAGGATTGCTTTAGAGAATGGATTATGATCACCAACATTATAGTCCATCATATCTCCACCACCAAGGCCACCAGCAGGACCTTTTGAAGCATCTGTGTCATAGTAATCATCTAATCCTAGTAAATGACCAGTTTCATGAATGAATGTTTCTAGATTATACTTTATTGATTTTCCTGATGAAGGAACTTCGCTTAAGAAATCATAACCAGCAAGTAGATAGAAGTCTGCTTCAACATTATCATATTTTTCAATATCATCTGTGAAGTATTCATAAGTATATGCCCACCACATACTGTTGTCATCAGTTCTGTTTATTTCACAAGTATATACAAGATATATAGAGTCAATATATCCATCTTTATCACTATCATATTCAGAATAATCAATGTCTTTGTCATAATACTTTAGAGCTGCTTGAATTATTTCATAATCACCATTGTCTTTTGCATCATAATATGAGGCTTTTTTACCTGTTTGGAAAACTGGTAATACAGTACCTTCAATGTTTAATTTTCCATAAGAACTCTTTTGATAGTAACTGCTTAAGCTTTCCCATCCTGTTGTTGATGCATCACCAAAGAATGCTCTTTCAAGATTATTTACCATATCACTTGGAGCAGGATAATCTGTGAATGATACCGGAATAACTAATACTTTAGGATTACCAATTGAAGGAAGACCACGAGTAACACCATAAACTTCACCAGTTGTTTCATCTTTTCCCATATCTTTAATGATATCTTCAAGACGAGTAGTGTCCTTTGAAATTGGTGTTGGTTTACTTGAACCTGTAGTTACTACAATAACAAATACTGTAGTTAAATCATTATATGTAACTTCAATTTCATATTCTCCTTCAGTTGTTTTATAATCAACTGAATTTAATGTATACTCATCACTAGAAAGAACTCTAGATGTTCCATCAACATCATTGAATGTTACTACTAAAGATTTTATTGCATCTTCAAATGAAGTATTTTCTTTTACACGGATACGTGCAGGTGCAGCAACAAGTGTTGCTTCTAATGTACCAAGAGTTATAATCGTATTCGCTGTTACCGCAACTTGTGGTTTGTTAAAATAGCTAATAACTGCACTAGTTACGTTGATAACATCACCAACACTTAATGAAGCAAGTAAATTATAAGTTTCATCATCTAATGCATTATTTAAATACTTAGAAATAAATAATGTTGTTGTATTAGTACCATCAGAAATTGTAAAACTATTATCTGAAGATGAAACAAATGATTGAGGGACTGCTGTAACCACAAAGTTTTGGAAACTAACATTCATGCCTACATATAAATCTAATTCTTCTTTTGTTAGTGTTTCAAGATCTATTGTGTAAAGATCATCATCACCAATTATTTCAATACTTGATATTGATTTAATTTCAACAAGACCTTTATATGTTTCTTTAACACCTGTTACAGTAACAACAGTGCCTATTGTAAGGTCATTTAAAGCATCATTGCTCTTTCCACAATATATATATATTCCACCAGTTTCATCTTGAATATAGAAGTTGTTACCAACTATACCAGATACTGAACCAGTAACAGTTACACTTTCGCCTTCTTCTGCAGCTTTTGCTTCAGCGATAGTTGTTCCTGTCTCAAGTGGAGTAGCATTTGGTAAAGTAAATTCAACTTTATTATGATTTGAGAAACTTACTTCATATGTTACATCTTGAGTTGATGATGCGACAGTTACAAATATTTTATATAGTTTATTTTCAAATAATTCAATTGCTAAATTAGTATATTCTTCATCCATAGTGCAGAATAAATCATTAGCAATTTCTGATGTTTGTTCAAAATCTTTTAGAATGTATTGACCATTTTTAAACATAAATTTAGAAGTATCAATACTTGATAAATCAATCAAATCGAAGTAAGCAATATATGAACTAAAGAATTGATTGTTTTCATCAACACTATAATATGTTCCATCTTCATATAAGCCATAGTAATAATAAACATCTTCAACGTATGCTAAATACTCATAGCCAATTGATGAATCTTCATATTGAATCATAGCTTTATAACTATTATTGTAGAATTCATAGCTATAAGAAGCACGAGTAAGTCCATCAATAACATATGAAACATTATAAGCAAAACTATTTAAATTATTAAGGGCTTTATCTAATTCTTCAACTGAAGGTGTTGGTACATCATTTTTGATTTTCGCATATAAAGTGATATCACCAGTTTGATCTTTTTCAATTTGAACCACAGGTTCTCCTTCAAATGTTTCACTTAAATACCATCCTTCAAAATTATCATTATCAAGTGGTGTAAGTTTTGTAACCTTTCCTTCTTCATAACTTGATGGTGCATGTTCAATTATTTCACCACCTACATAATAAGTTATATTATATTTAGTACTTGTTCCTGTTAATTGACATGAAGTAATTAATACTAAAGATAATATTAAAAATAATAAATTAAATATTCTTTTTTTCATGTTTTTCCTTTCTAACAGCCACAATCTTCAATTCCTGTTACAATGGGAATTAAATCATGGTTATATTCATTTAATATTTTATATCCTTCTGCGTAAATATGAATATTTTTATATCCACTTGATTTTAGTTTTACTGCTTCTGATAGCACATTTGTACCATTTTGATCTATCAAAAATATTGTTGTTTTCTTGTCAACATTTTGACGGACCCAACTTTGAAAAGCAGTACTACATCTTTGTAAATAAGTAGCTTCATCTTCTGTACTTTTTCTTTTTAAATTATAGTTGTAACTTATAAATCCTTTTAAGTGCCCAGAAGCATAACCTGTTTGTAAATCTCTTAAATCGATTGCGATAAAATCTTGTTTTTCATCACTCAAATATTCATAATATGCATTCAAATAATCAACAGCTTCTTCATTATGGTATATATATGTTTTTTTACATCCTGTAATTGATAATATATATATCAATACTAAAACTAGACAGCTAATCTTCTTTACATATTTCATTTTTAATTTCCTCAATCATAGCTAAATCTTCTGGAGTTAATGTAGCTTTTTCTAATAAATCAGGTCTTACAAGTAAAGTTTTTTTGAGGGCCTCATAGCGTTGCCATTTTTTTATTTTCGCATGATGTCCAGAAAGTAGGATTTCCGGAACACTATGACCATCGTATTCTTGTGGTCTTGTATATTGAGGATATTCTAATAAATCATCATTGAATGATTCTGTACTTATTGAATCCTCACTTATTACACCTGGGATTAAGCGACTTACAGAGTCGACAATCGCAAGGGCAGGTACTTCACCACCTGTTAAGACATAATCACCAATTGATATTTCTTCATCAACATAGTTAAGAACTCTAGCATCTATGCCTTCATAATGTCCACATATAATTATTAGATGTTCTTTTTTTGAAAGTTCTAGGGCCTTCTTTTGATTAAATTGATTACCGCTTGGTGAAGTTAAAATTACATATGCTTTCTCATAATCCTTAATATGAGTAAGAGCACGATGAATGGGGTCAACACGAATTAACATTCCAGCTCCACCACTATATGAATAATCATCAACAGTGTTGTGTTTATTACCTGAATATTCACGAAAATCAATGGTGTTACACTCAATTAAGTTATTGTTAATAGCTCTTTTTAAAATTGAACTATTGAAATAATTTGTAAACATTTCGGGAAATAAAGTTAGGATATCAAACTTCATGATCTTAAACCTTCAATTTCTTCAATTATAATTTTTTCATCATCAATTGACTTTACAAAAGCATCTACAAATGGAACTAAGAAACTACTATTGGTTGTTTGGTTAGTTATCTCCAACAAGTAACCACTAGGAATATCAATTACATCTGTTACAACTCCTAAGATTTCATTATTAGTATTTAATACTTGTAAGTCAACTAAATCATCAACATAATATTCATTTTCTTTCATTGGAGGAACATCATTTGTTGAAGCAAATACATCCATTCCAACTTTATCTAAAACATCATTAATGTTAAGTAAATTATTAATAGTTATTAAAACATTTCCTTTATGTACTCTAAAAGAAGTTACTTCATATTCCTTTAAATCTTGAAAATAAATTTTTGCACCAACCCTAAAGCGATATTCAATAAAATCACTTTCACTATTTATTTTAAGTTCACCTTTAATACCAAAAGTACCAACAACATGACCAATTAAGATAAGATTATTTTTCATTTGTTACTTCTTCCTTTTCGTTTGTTTTTTTATTTTTGAAAGTACCTAAAATAAATATTGAGTTAAATATAGCAATTAGTGACACACCAACATCAGAGAATATTGCTACCCATAATGGAAGTGGGAAGGCAGGATTGATTGCTGAAATCATTACTAAGACTTTTATTGATAATGAAATTACAATGTTTTGAATTACTTTTCTTCTTGTTACTTTTGCTATTTTTAATAAATCAGGTAATTTACTTAAGTCGTCACTCATGATAACAACATCTGATACAGCGATTGTTGCATCACTACCTACTTTACCCATCGCAATTCCAACATCACTTGCCGCAATTGCAGGAGCATCATTGATTCCATCTCCAATGAATACTGTACAACCAAGGGTTGCTGATTCACGAATTTCTTCAAGTTTCTTTACTTTTTCATCAGGAAGTAATTCTGAATATACTTTATCAACACCAATTTTATTGGCAGTTTCTTCAGCAATTCCTTTCATATCTCCTGTTAAAATATATGTATGTTTAACACCTTGTTTATGTAATTCTTTGATTGCTTCAGTGGCTTCTTCTCTTATTGAATCACCAATTACAACATATCCAAGATATGTTTTTTCCTTTACAACATATATAATTAAACCATTTTCTTCAATCACTGGTACTTCATATTTTAAGGAATTCATTAATTTCAAATTACCAACAGTATATTTTGTACCATTTACTAAGGCTTTTGCACCACCGGATAAAGTAGTAAAATCACTAATAATTTCAGAAAATACATTTTCTCTTCCATAATCTTCAACTATTGACATGCCAATTGGATGATTTGAATAAAATTCAACATAGATTAAATTCTTTAAAATTGTATCTTCCTTAATGTCTGGTGATGCTGGTACTACCTTTTGAATTTTAAATTCACCTTTTGTTAATGTACCAGTTTTATCAAAGACAATGTTTTCAACTTTATTTAGCGTTTCAAGATAGTTACTTCCCTTTACAAGAATACCTCTTTTTGAAGCAATACCTATTCCCATAAAGAAACATAGAGGAATTGATATTACTAAGGCACAAGGACAAGATATTACTAAAAATACCATTGAACGATAAACCCATTCTTGAATTTTTTCTAAGTAATTTACTGATACACTAGGCATTATGTAATTAGTCTCTATAAAGTATCCACATACGCCAATGATAATAGCAAGAACTAAAATTATCGGTGTATAATATCTAGAAAATTTAGTAATAAAGTTTTCTGCTTTGGCTTTTGAGGCTGAAGCATTTTCAACCATATCAAGGATTTTAGTTATCATTGATTCTGAATATGGACGAATTACTTTAATTTCAATTACATCACCCATATTTACTGTACCAGCCATTATTACTTCGCCTTTATCGATTTCTCTAACTAATGATTCACCAGTTAGATTTTTCGTATCAAGCATGGCTTTATGATTTAGTAGAATACCATCAAGAGGAATCATTTCACCTTTATTAACAACTATCACATCATCAGGTAAAACACTTTCTACCTCAATTTCAATAACTTCATCTTCTTTTTTAATTTTAGCGTTTTTAATATCAATTTTAAGTAATTCTTCAATTGACTTACGACATTTATTTACTGCTCGATGTTGAAGGTATTCACCTAGTTGGAATAACGCAAGTACCATTACTGCTTCTGAGAAATGGTTAGTTGCTATCGCACCGATGCTCGCAATAGTCATTAATGAATTTTCATCAAAGAAACGCCCATGACGAAGATTTTTTAAAAAGCGAATAATAATTGGATAACCAATAAGTAAATAGGTTACTATTAATAAAACTAGGTGAGCAGTTAAATACCCATTTCCAGTATCAAACACTTCTTCATGTTCAAATATTTTATGCCAGTTTGCTGGTCTAAATTCAATTAAACATAAGTATGAGAATATATAAGATATCACTCCAAATATAACTGTTAAATCACGGAAATATTTTTTTGGTTTTTCTTCTTCTTTTAATTCTTCAACTTTTTTGACTTTTTCTGTTACTTCAATTCTTTCATCAACTTTATGAGCTATTTTAGTTACAAGCTCAATAATATTGTCCATTTGTTCTTTATTACCACTTTCAATAATGAAACGAAAGCTAGTATAATCAACTAATAGTTTTTCATAATCAAGTTCTCTTTTTGCGATGGTTTCGATTTTTGTTGCACAGTGTGCACAATCAAGACCATTTAAATATAGTACTCTACGATATACTTCTTTCGCGACAATCTCGTCGATTGTTGCTTTTTTCTCATATGTTAAGATGGCATTTGTTATTTGGGTTTTTACCTTCTCAAGTCTAGCTTGAGCTTTTCTTTCATTTTGATCTACACTTACTTCAATACGTAAAGTGTTTTTTTCTTTATTTATTGTAGCCGATTTAATCCCCTTTATTTTTTTAATTTCATTTAATATTCTTTTATAATTATTACTTTCAATTTTTGAAAGTTGAAAATTCTTAATTATTTCAGGCATTTTATTCACCATTTGATGTGTGTACTAATCCTGATTCAATAATGTTTTTAACGTGTTCATCTTTTAAACTATAATACACAAGTTTACCTTTCTTTTCATTTTTTAATATACCTGATGTTTTCAGTAGACGTAAATGATGAGAAATAGCCGGTTGACTCATTTTCAAGTATTCTGTTATTTCTGTCACATTTGCTGGATGTTCTAATAAATAAACAACTATTGATAAACGAACAGGATCCCCTAAGATTGCTAACGTATTTGCTAATCGATCTACTTTTTGGTAGTTCAATATCTGCATTCTTTCACCTTTCTTTCATTCTCATATAAGCATATGTTTATATATGCTAAATAATTATACCAAATTTAAGGCTTTATTGCAATAGAAAGAACTTTTAATACGACAAAATTAACCATAGTTTTTAATTTGTTTAATAAAATAAAAAACTGATATTACATATATAATAATATCAGTTTAAATTTTTAGTTATTTTCTTTATTATGAAGTATGATTTGTGCTTTGGTTTCATATTTACTATCAACAAGAATTATTTCTGAATTACCATCTATGATAATTTGACCAGAAAGAGGATTCTTAACCGAAATCATATCTCCTAATATATGTGCATCTACTTCACTATATTCAAAACTTAAATCAGCATCTTCCATATAACAGTCAATTAGTTTAAGTCCTTTACAATAACAAAGTGGTTGTGTTCCCTTAATCTTACAATTAACTAAAGTTAAGTTTTCACTGTACCAACCAAGATATTCCCCAATTATCGTTGAGTTTTTGACTGTTGTGTTTTTAGCATGCCAAAAAGCATCTTTAGTATCTAGAACAGAGTTATCAATTATTAAGTTTTCAACATATTGAAATGAATATTTTCCCGAAAATTTACAATCATTTAATTTTATATTATGTGATTCAAAGAATGCATATTCACTAACAATACTTGAATTATTTAAATTTATATTATTACTACGCCATGAAAACTCTGGAGAAATAATATCACTATTATTAATGATAAAATCTTGACATTCACGGATTGCTTTAATACCATGTAGTTTTGAGTTATCAATTATAGTATTAACAGTATACCACAATGCAGCTCTACAGTTTGGTGTCATTTCAACATCATTTAAATAAAGATTATGAACATGCCAAAATGGATAACGTAAATCCATGTAGCAAGATTCAACATTAACATTTGTTGATTCTTTTAAGGCTGATTCGCCATCTTCTTCTCCTTCAAAACGACAATTAATTAATTTAACATCTGATTCATTATATAAAGCTCTTTCACTAGAAAAAGTTTTATTAATTATTTTCTTCATATTAAACCTCCTAATTTTAGAATGAAAAAAGTTAGAAAGCATAGGGTAGACCTATAAATTCTAACTATTCAAGTCCTGTAAATTCAATTGTTACAGATTGATCATTGCGGGTTGCAGCGGCATGAGCTAAAGTTCTTATAGCACTTGCTACTCGTCCATGTTTTCCTATTACTCTTCCAAGATCAATTGGATCAACTAATACTTCAACAGAAATCTCCCTATCATTAATAGTTTCCACTTTAACAACAACTTCTTCTGGGCGACTAACAAGTGGCTTAACTAATTCTTTAACTAAATTTTCATAATTAATTTCAGCCATTGTTTATCACCTATTTTGTAGTAGTGTTTTTATTTGTAAATTTTGCAATGATTCCTTGTTTTGATAATAATGACTTAACTGTATCTGTTGGTTTTGCACCTTTTTCTAACCATGATAATACTTTTTCTTCGTCAATTTTAACAGTTGCAGGATTTGTTAGAGGGTTATAAGTTCCTACGATTTCGATGAAACGACCATCACGAGGGTTACGTGAATCAGTTACAACGATACGATAAAAAGGACTTTTCTTAGAACCAAATCTTTGAGATCTTAATTTTACAGACATAATAATTCCTCCTATTTGTAATTATTTCTTAAGTATTATATCACAATATTAAATAGGTGTCAAGTATATTGCCTTGACACTAACTATTTAGATATTTTACAATTCCATTAATAAAATCTACTTGCTTTCTTAAGTTATCAATTTTATCGTAAGTCGTTAACTTTAAATTTACTTTTACTTCTTTTTCAAAATCATCATATGCATTTGGATGATCATTTAAGATAACATACCATTTTGGATGATATCTTAAATATGTTAAATACAAATCATTTTGATAAAGTTTGCTTAAAATTTCTTGTGTCATAATTAATCCCACCAACTATTATAATTTGCGTTATAGAGGCTACTTACATTTTTACCTCCAAAACTTTGTGTTATTTGAAGAACCTTTTGCACTGTATTTAGTGTTTTACTTATTGAGTCTGGGTTAATCTTTTTTACATATCCCCAGATATTTTTTAAGTTTGCTTGTGCTAGTAAGTCTTCAAGTTTTTTGGGTTGTTCAGTAGTTTCTTGTTTTTCATACTTTTTCCAAGATTCATCACTTTCTCCTAGAATTACCCAATTTTCATAAATTTGTTGCCATGTTGATGTTCCCTTTTTTACTTCATCTCTTACAAGAGGATGTTTTGATACAAACTCACGAAATTCATCCATTCTACTTGCCATTCTTTCACCCCTATTATAATTTATTACAAATATCTAATTTTGGTGACAAAAAACTAGATTAATTCATAATATAAGGTGAAAGGAGGATTACTATGTTTTTCAAAAAGAAAGAGGAACGATATAACAACCCTATGCCAAATCCATATGCACCAATGAATAATGGGGTTCCTGGATATATGTATGGGTATCAAGAAGTTGCTCCAAACAATTATGATTTAAGTCGTTTACAATCAGAGATTAACGAATTAAAACGCTTAAACAATGAAATGTTAAAGCGTGTAAGTAGATTAGAAAACTATTTAGGAATTAGAGGAAATGATAATACTACTTATTAGTATTTTCCACCACATGATGTAATTATTTGATAAATCGAGATTCCTGTAACTTTCTCAAAATTTTTATCATATTTTTTTTGTAAAGCAATATTGTTAATAATATTACGATATTCTTTATAAGCTGTTAATAATTCATCTTTTTTAATCTTTTGATGTTTTGTTCTTTCCATCAAAGAATAAAAATTAAAAATTTTAACTATTTCTTCTGTTGTAAATAACTCATAATCTATTTGTAATGCCATTTCGGCTTCATGTTTTTGCTTCATATTAATCACCCAATACATTTTACCATATTTGTTTAATTTAATAAATTAATTTGTATTTATAAATTTGGGTAAAGGCATAGACAAAAATGTAAAACGTTCATATTATATAATAACTAAAGGAGGGGAGTTTATGTATCAACCTAATTATGGATTTAATTGTTGTCAACCAGTTAATACTGGATGTTGTAACACTGGCTGTGGCACAGGAGGTTATGGATATGCTTTAATTCTTGTATTATTCATTCTTCTTGTTATCATTGGTACTGCTCGTTGGTAAAAAGATAAAGACTGCTGTTAATCAGCAGTTTTCTTTTTTCTTGATTATTCTTATGTTTTTTAGTATAATATATATATAATGAGGTGATAAAATGCTCACAATGAAAAACATTATAAGAGAAGGAAATCCTATTTTAAAAGCTAAATCTGTTGATGTAGCACTTCCCTTAAGTGAAGATGATGAAAATACTCTTAAATCAATGATTGAATATATATTTAATTCTATCAATCCTGAGATTGCTGAAAAATATAAACTACGCCCAGCAGTTGGAATCGCTGCTCCACAAGTTGGTAAAAATATTAAAATGCTTGTTATGTATTGTACTGATGAATATGGTAATGAACATTATTATCCAATGGTGAATCCTCGTATTATAAGTTATTCTGAAGAACTAACTTATCTTGATTGTGGAGAAGGTTGTCTATCTGTTGATCGAGAAACTCATGGATATGTACATCGACCACGTCGTGTTTCTTTAGAAACTTATCTTTATGACAATGGTGAATTAAAAAAAGTATCACTTCGTCTTAAAGGTTATCCTGCTGTGGTATTTCAACATGAATATGATCATTTAAATGGAATCTTGTTTGTTGATCGAATTAACAAAAAAGAACCATTTAAGGTTCCTGAAAATTCACGTCCAATTGTTTTTAAAAATGAAGAATAAAATGAATTGAGTAATCAATTCATTTTTTCTTTTAAGATATATTCTTTTATATTCTTCATTAAGCCTTCGTCACTAATATCATATCCAACAATCTTCGCAGCATTCTTAGCTTTTGTGGTACCATTTCCCATGCAAATTGAAGTACCAACTCTTGTGAACATTACAACATCATTATCTGAATCACCTATTGCGAAAGTATTTTCTAATTTGTATCCCATTAAATTAATTACTCTTGTTACTCCTTCACCTTTGGTGTGATTTTTTTCAAGCACATCCGCTCCATAGTTTCCCCAATTGATAACTTCTAGTTCTGGAAAATCATGACGAATTTTTTCATTCTCCTCATTTGAAACAAAAAGCCATAATTGAGAAACACTTATTGTAGAAAGAATATTCATATCTTGAAGTGGTTCTATTTCCACCTTGATGTATTCCTCAAAATTAGTTTTCATTTCTTGGTTTAGTTGATTATAGTACAAATGATCTTCACAGATTAGAACAATTGGATAATTGTTTTTGTTACAATATTTAACAAATCTTTCAAGTATAGTTGATGATATTTTTCCTTGATATATTTTTTTATCATCAATGTAGATTTCTTCACCATTGGTGAGAACAAAGCCTTTAAAGTTATTAAAATATTTTTTTACGCTACCGATTGTACTAAGTGATCTTCCACTCGCAATATATAAATCATAATCTGGATTGTTTGCGAGTTGTTTTAATATTTCAATAGTAGTTGGTCGAAAATCCTTAATAGAACTATCATATAATGTTCCATCAATATCTATAAAAATTGCTTTTTTGTTATTTAACATATCCTTACCTCTTGTAATGATTATACATTATTTTTATTATTTCCGACATTAATGTACTTATAAAAATGTTTTCATATATTTTTTAAGTTTTTTACTGTAAAATTATTGAAATTTTTGATATAATATATTAGATGAAAAAAGAAAAGAAAGGAGGAAACTAATGGAGAAAGTGAATAAGAAACGAAAAGAACAAAATAGACTAGAGTATAAAGTCTACTCCTTAGGTGGTCTTGGCGTTGTTGGAATGAATATGTATGTAATTGAAAGTAATAGTGAAATTCTTATTATGGATGCTGGCATTCTTTTCGCTGATGATGAACAAAAGGGTGTAAATTATGTAATTCCCGATTTTACTCATTTAATCGAAAATCAGGATAAAATTGTCGGACTTTTTATTACCCATGGCCACGAGGACCACATTGGAGCTTTACCATTCTTACTTAAGAAAGTAAAAATTCCTGCCGTTTATGCAAGTGGTATTGCGATTGGACTTATTCAAAATAAAATGCAAGAATTTCCAGATATAACATATAATCTTCAACCATACTATGATAATTCAGAATTTACATTTAAAACTCTAAAGGTAAGTTTTTTTAGAACTAATCATAGTATTCCTGATTCATATGGTATTGCATGTAAAACGCCTTATGGATATATCGTTAATACTGGAGATTTCAAATTTGATTTTAGTCCAATTGGAGAAAAATGCGATTATTATAAAATGACTAAACTCGGTAGAGAAGGTGTGCTATGCTTATTAGCTGATAGTACAAATGCAGATATTGCTCAATTTTCAGCAAGTGAAAGAAAGATTGGAGAAAACCTAAATAATTTATTTAGTCAAATTGAAGGTCGTATTATTGTTGCGACATTTGCTTCTAATGTATATCGTGTACAACAAATTTTACAAGCAAGCATTAATTCTAATCGTGATATTATTGTTTTTGGACATAGTATGGAAAAAACAATTGAAGTTGCTTCAAGATTAAAGTACATTACAATACCAAAATCAAGAATCCACTTTGGTCGTGATTTAGGTAAACTTGACTCTAAGAAAGTAACTATATTATGTACAGGTTCACAAGGTGAACCACTTGCGGCTCTATCAAAGATTGCTAAAGGTACACATAAACAAATTAAATTATTACCTGATGATACTATTATTTTTTCAAGTAAACCAATACCTGGAAATGAACAATTCATAAATCGTAACATTAATATGTTAGTTCATGCAGGTGCACATGTTATCAAGAATAGTCCTTTAACTGACACTCATACAACTGGACATGCCTCACAAAATGAAATTCGCTTAATGCTTTCATTTATGCAACCAAGATACTTTATGCCAGCACATGGTGAATATTCAATGCTTAAGCGTCATGCTAATATTGCTATATCAATGGGAATGCCTAAAGAAAATTGTTTTGTGTTAGACCCAGGAGATTCTTTATGCTTTAATGGTAAGGGAGCAAGAGTTATTAAAAATGATATTGTTGCTTCTGATGTTTATCTAGATTCTTCTTTAAGTGATGTTGACAGCAACATTATCAAAGAAAGAATTAAAATGAGTGATGGAGGACTTGTTAGTATTACCTTTAGTATAAACAAAAATAAGAAAGTGGTTTATCCAACTCAAGTTGTAACTAGAGGATTTATGGTACCTAATTTATCACAAGAATTCTGTGAGTTCTTAAAACAAAAAGCAAATGAAGTTTTAGCAAATGCCTTAAAGCAATATAAAAACATTAATATTAAATATATTGAACGTCAAGTTGGGATTGCTTTAAGTCAAGATATATATCACAAGACTGAAAGAAGGCCTTTAATTGTAACTACTGTTAATATTATAAATAAATAGAAGCAATGTTTTCACATTGCTTCCTTTTTTATTCATCTAAATCATCAGTATCTTCAAATTTTTCCATTCCCTTTTTGATTTTAATTTTAGCGTTTTTATTTTCTTTAAATAGAGAAAATATGACTGCTGCAATAATCATTGTAACAAGAGCATAAATAAATAATATTTTGTAATGACCTTGTACTGTAATTAAGATACCAACAACAATTGGAGTAATACTTTGAGCTACCATTGAGAAAGTATAGTATAATCCAGTATATTTTCCAACATTATCTTTATTTGATACTTCAACTAACATTGGATAACTATTAGCATTGATTAAAGCCCATCCAATACCACAAATAATAATTGCTATAATAAAGACGATTGGATTGTACCAATTAAATACTCCTTCTAAAACAATTATTAAGAATCCTAGTATTAATGATCCAAGTCCCAAAAGAACGGTTTTCTTACGACCTATTTTTGCAGGTAGATTAATTGTAAATAAGAAGGTTAAAATTGAAGATAATGGAAGTCCTGCCATTACAATTGTACCTACAAATGATTCTTCGCCGAATGTTTTCTTACAAAAAACACTATAGAATGATTCAACCGCGTTAAAACTAATAAACCAGAATAAAACTGAGAAAAGTAAAATTAAAGTATTAATTTTATCTTGTTTTGAAAGAGTAGTTTTTTCATTTAAAGAAGTATCTTCTTTAGTAAAACTTTCACTTAGTTTTTCGCCCTCTTCCATTTCTTCTTCCATTTCTTTGACTAACTTAGGTTCATTAATCTTTAGAATTAGGATTACTACTGCAAGTAGCATGAAGAATGAAGCGATTAAAAATCCCGCAATACCTTGAGATGTTAAATCTTTAAAGAAAATCTTGATAATCATTGCGATTAAACCACCAATTACAGCACCGATATAACCAACTAAATTGATAATACCATTAGCTTGAGAACGTAGGGGTTTAGGAGTTACGTCTGGCATTAGTGCTACTGCAGGATTACGATAAGCATTCATTATTAATAGAATTACTAACATCATAATTATTACTGCTGTTAATGAATTATAGCTATATGCTACAGCAACAAAAGGAAAAGCTATTGCTGATAATATCATACCAATTACCATATAAGGCATACGACGTCCCCATTTTGATTTTGTTTTATCTGATAAAGCACCAAATAAAGGGAGCATAAATACAGCGAACATATTATCTGCAGCCATGATGATACCAATTAAATATGTTTTATCTTTTCCTAATAAATCTTCTAAGAATAAAGGACAATAATAGTTGTACATTTGCCATAACATTAGGATTGCAAAGAAAGCAAACCCCATATAAAAGGTTCTTTTATAATTCAGTTTAAGTTGTTTTTTCTCCATTGTATTTTACCTCATTTCAATTTCGATACACTTATTTTAACACATAATTAAAAAAAAACCAACAATATGAATAAAAGAAAAGGTATTTATAAGATTATTTCTTCATAAATACCTTTATTATTTATTGTTTTTGATTTCTTCTAAAAATAAATGAAAGACTTCTGATGTAGCAACAGCATCATTTAAAGAATCATGATCTTGTACGATTGGAGCTTTCTTTCCAAATAATCCATATGCATTAAATAGACCAATATCTGATTTAATACTATAGTAATTTTTAATTATTTGCATTAAATTGATTACTTGTTTTTTCTCTAGTATTTTGGGTTTATGGTGCATTTCACATGAAAGATCAATTACATATATATCATTTCTTCCCCATACATAAACGATAGGTTGATACATAGTTAAAATATCTTGAAATGTTTTATAAAATTGATTATATGTTTGTGCATGTTTAAAATCTTTTTCCGTTAAATTAAGGAAATCATAGGTTCTATCGGTAATATCATTTTTATTAAATGGTAACACATTACTATGTTCTGTTAAAACCACATTTCCTTCGCTATCTTCTAGATAAATACCATATTGTATTATTTCTGGTTTAAATCCAGCACCATGAACATATGAATAACTTGGCATTGTAAACTCTAGATCAAGAAACATACGATATGCATCTTTTGATAGTAGTTTATTTACACCTTTTTTTATCATATCAATATCAAAATAAGTAATAAAACCTCGAGATGTAGGACGCATTAGTTTTGTAAAGCTTACTACTTCTCTTGCCATACATTTATCTTTTTTTACTTTTTCACTTTTACAGATGAAATGTACATAAAGGCCTTCATGAAGATATGGTTTAAATCTTTTGTATTGGCTTCTTCCAAAATAGAAAAATTCAATGCGATTTTTAACTTTAACTTCAAATATACGTTCATCTAGATTAATTGATCTTATTTGCCCCCATACTGTTTGCAAGCTAATCGCCTACTTTCTATTTTATTTTTAGTTCGTTCATTTTTATTAATTCAAGAATTGCTTGGCTTCTACCTTTGACACCAAGTTTTTGAATCACATTAGATATATGATTTCTAACTGTTTTACTACTAATATGAAATTTATCAGCTATTAATTCTGTATCATAGTTTTGTACAAGCAATTCAAAGATTTCTCTTTCTCGGGTTGTTAAAAAATTTTTTCTTGACATCTTTTTCCCCACACTTTCATTTTTATATTATGCAAGTTGGTTATGATTTGTCACGATTCTTAACAACATCTTGTATCTTTAATGCAAGTTTTTCTGGAAAGCCTAAGGCCTTTAGTTTTTCTACACTTGTATTTTCAAGCTCTGTTAAATTTTCAAATTCTTTCATTAGTAATAGTTTTCTAGATTTTCCGATTCCTTCAATATTATCAAAAATGGATGTAAAAGCATTTTTGGTGTGTGTTTGTTTAAAAAATGTTATTGCGAAACGATGAACTTCATCTTGCATTGCTGTAAGGATTAAGAATAAATTACTTGTTTTATCAAGGTGAATTTCTTCAAAATCACTTGTTACGATTGAGTCTGTACGATGATTATCATCTTTTGCAAGACCAATTAGCGGTATTTCAAGATTAAGTTTTTGTAATATTTCTTTAGCTGCTTTTACTTGAGGTTTACCACCATCAACAATAATTAAATTTGGCATTCTTCCATTTTCCCTTTGTAATCTGCTATAACGTCTGAAAATCACTTCTTGCATTGTATGGAAATCATCTGCACCACTTACTGTTTTTACTTTATATTTTCGGTAATCTTTTGGTGATGGTGAACCATTAATGTAGGTGACCATTGCTGAAACAGGACTTGCACCAGAAATATTAGAGTTATCAAAGATTTCTATTACTTCTGGATAAGGAATATTCAGAATGGTTCCTAATTCTTCTATTGGTTTAGTCGTTTTGCTGATTTTTATTAAACGCATCTTTTGAAGATTTTCCAAATTGTTTTGGGCATTTTCACATCCAAGTTTTACTAATTGTTTCTTTAATCCTTTTATCGGAACAACAATATTTATTTCTAAGAGTTCATTAAGTATTTCATATCCCTCAATATATGGAATTAATAATTCAGTAGGTTTTAATTCTCTTCTTGCATCATAAAACTCATATAGATACTCACATAAAATATCATCTAGATTGTCAATGATATCAAATACTTCTCCAGTTCGTTCAATTATTTTTCCAGAACGCATGTGAAGAATTTGAACACAAACAAGACCATCATGAACATAATAACCAAATACATCACGATCTTTACCATCAGTTATGGTCATCTTTTGTGGAGTTAATAATTCACTAATACTATTTATGATATTACGATATTCAATGGCTTCTTCAAACATTAAGTTTTCTGCACAATAATTCATTTTTTCATTCAGTTCTTTTAGAAGAGTTTGGTTACTTCCTGATAAAACTTCTTGAACACTTGTTATATATTTTGTATAATCACTTTTTGTAATTGTGTTAACACAAGGTGCAAGGCATTGATGCATATCGTAATATAAACAACTTTTTTTAGGGATATGATTACATTTTCTAAATGGATAAATTTTGTTTAAAACTTCAACAGTTTCTCGACATGCCTTAACATTAGGAAAAGGTCCATATATTTTTAATGGACGCATTTTTCCTTTTAGTTTAACTTCTCTTGTTAATAACAAACGTGGATTAGTTTCATTTGTTAAGACAATATATGGATATGTTTTATCATCCATCAGCATGATGTTATACTTTGGACGATATTCCTTTATAAAATTTAATTCTAGAAGAAATGCCTCTTTTTCTGAGCTTGTAATGATATATTCAAAGTCATATACATTTTGAACCATTTTAGTTGTTTTAGAATCATGAGAACCTGTAAAATAGCTCTTTAATCTATTTTGTAATATTTTAGCTTTTCCTACATATATTATGGTTCCAGATTCATCTTTCATTTGATAGCAACCTGGTTTTTTAGGAACAAGTGATAGCTTTAACTTAATACGTTCTTTTACTTCACTTTGTAACATAGCATTTCTCCTATTAAATTTAATTTATTTTTTTAAGCTTTCAAGTATTGCATCAATTTTATTACCATATGCTAAAGATTCATCATATTTAAATCTTAGTTCTGGAGTTTTTCTTAAATCAAGACGATGAGCAAGTTCACTTCTTAAAAATCCTGTCGCATTGATTAATTGATTTGTTGTAGCGGCTTGCTCTGATTCACTACCAAGAACAGTATACCAAATGGTTGCTAAAGATAAATCTTTTGTTACAGTTACTTTAGTTACTGATACATACTTTAATAATTCTGACTTAGCTTCTGTCATTAAGATTACAGCTAACTCTTTTTCAATCATTTTTTCAATTCTGTCAATACGGTATCCCATACTATTCCCTCTCTTTTTCTTCCATTACAAAACATTCAAGAATATCGCCAACTTTAATGTCGTTATAGTTTTCAATTGTAATACCACATTCATAGCCAGCTTTTACTTCTTTAACATCATCTTTAAAACGTTTTAAAGATCCGATTTTTCCAGTATATACAACTATACTATCACGAACTACACGAACGCCACCATTTCTTACAAAGCTTCCGCTTAGTACATAACAGCCAGCAATTGTACCAACTTTACTAACTTTAAATGTTTCTCTGACTTCGGCTTGTCCAGATTCTTTTTCTTCAAATACAGGGTCTAACATACCTTTAACTGCATTTTCGATATCTTCTTGAAGTTTGTAAATAATATTATATAATCTAATTTCAACACCTTTTTCTTTTGCGAGATCAGTGATTTGAGCAAGAGGACGAATGTTGAAACCAATTATGATTGCATTTGATGCAATCGCAAGACTTATGTCATTATCAGTAATACCACCAACACGGGCACCAACAATGTTAATTCTTGTTCCTTCAATTTTAATCTTATCTAATAAACCTTTAATTGCTTCAATGGAACCTTGAACATCACATTTAATAATTAAATTTAATGTTTTGATTGATCCATCATCTTCACCTTTAAAGATATCAGTTAAAGATGCGGCTTTTGCACCATTCTTTTCTTGACTAAATTTATTGAAGGCACGAGTTTCAGCAATTGCTTTAGCTTTTCTTTCATCGTTAATTACAACAAATTTTTCACCAGCAAAAGGAACTTCCATAATACCTGTAATTTCAACTGGTTTTGATGGACCTGCTGATTTTATAGGTTGACCAAGTTCATTTTGCATAGCTCTAATCTTACCATAAGTATTACCAACTACAACAATATCACCAATTTTGATTGTACCATTTTGTACAAGTAGAGTGGCAACTGGGCCTTTTCCTTTGTCTAGTTTTGCTTCAATAACAGTACCAATACCAAGTCTATTTGGATTAGCTTTATAATCTTTCATTTCACTAACTAAGATTATCATTTCAAGAAGTTCATCTACACCTTTACCTGTTAATGCAGAGATTGGTACAAAGATTGTATCGCCACCCCATTCTTCAGCAAGAAGACCATATTCAGTTAATTCTTGTTTAATTCGATCAGGGCTAACACCAGGTTTATCCATCTTGTTAATAGCAACAATAATTGGTACATTAGCTGCTTGAGCATGTTCTATAGCTTCTTTTGTTTGTGGCATTACACCATCATCAGCTGCAACAACTAAAACAACGATATCAGTGATTTGAGCTCCTCTTGCACGCATTTCAGTAAATGCAGCATGTCCTGGAGTATCAATAAATGTAATTAACTTACCATTCTTTTCAACTTGATAAGCACCGATATGTTGAGTGATACCACCAGCTTCACCATTTACAACATGGCTACTACGAATAGTATCTAGTAATGTTGTTTTACCATGGTCAACATGTCCCATAATTGTAACAATTGCTGGACGAGATACTAAATCTTTTTCATCGTCATCATCAAATGTCATTTCATCAAATCTAGTTAAATCGGTAATTTGTTTATCTTTTAACTCATAATTATATTCCATCGCAACAAGTTCTGCAGTATCTCTATCTAAGCTTTGTGTAGCGTTTGCTAAAATACCCATT
Organism: uncultured Bacilli bacterium; assembly: GCA_934133195.1. Classification (GTDB taxonomy): domain Bacteria; phylum Bacillota_I; class Bacilli_A; order ML615J-28; family CAG-313; genus UMGS75. The sequence goes on from CAKPAZ010000002.1 coordinate 67,679, forward strand.
GAGACAAATAATTTCTTTACAAGTTCTGTAACACTTAAATGCATTGCTTCCGCAATTTCCATTACAGTCATTCCATTTTCATAGTATAGAACATTGTCTTCTTTATCTTCTTTAGTTGGAATGTTGCTTGTACGTTTTTCTTTATTCTTTGATTGTTTATTTTTATTGTTATTTTTCTTCTTAGAATGTGGTGTTTGATTTTCTTCACCTTGAGTTTGTCTGCGTCCACGTCCTTTGTTTTCACGGGTAATATTATACTCATCATCTTCTAAGAATTCTTGATACTTTTCAAGAGTTTCTTCATCTACTCGTGGTTGAATTATTTCTTCAACTATTGGTTTTTGAACAACATGAGGAGTTTCCACTGGTTTTGGTTTTTCTTCAACCACTGGTTTTTTAGGTGCCTCAGTTGTTTGTTTTGGAGTAACACGAGGTTTTGGTTTTGATTCTGATGTTGGTTTAGATGCAGGTTTGTTTTTATTTTCTGCAACTTTAGGAGTTGATTTTGGTTTTGGCTTTTCTTCGACTGTTGGTTTTATCGCAACATGAGGTGCTTCAACTGGTTTTGGTTTTGGTGCTGCCTTTTTGAATGGATAAGGAACATTATAACGTTTCGCTAATTTCTTTTCAACATCCTTATCTATCATTGTTTCTTCTTTTAATGATACATCAACACCAACATTAGGTAGAATTTTTAAAAGTTCCGCTGGGGCTACTTTAAATATTTCTGCTAACTCTTTAACTTTCATTTGCTTTACCTTCTCTTTCTAATTCAGCCAATATTGCTTTAGTAAATCCAGAATCATTTACTCCTATTACTTTAGGATTTGAGGTTCCTAAAGCTTGGGCAAGTTCATCGGTTGAATATTCTTTTATTACTGGTATTTTATAATAAAATGCCTTTTTTTCAACTTTATCAATTGTTCCAAGTGATGAGTCACTTGCAAGAACAATTAAATGTGTATGATTTCGATTTAAATTTTTTAATACAGCATCGGTTCCTAAAACTAGCTTTCCTGCTCTTTTAGCAAGTCCTAAATAACTAAATACTTTATTCAAATTATTTATTGCCTTCCTTTTCTAAAATTTCAAGCATTTGAGCATATATTTCTTCTGGAACCACTGTTTCTAGATGTCTATCTAGAATTCTTTTCTTTTGTGATGCTAAAATAACAGTTTTATTTTTAGTTACATATGCACCATGTCCGCGAACCTTACCGGTTAAATCTACAACAACACTACCTTCTGGAGTTCTTACAACTCTAAACATTTCCATCTTTGGGTGTTGTTCATTTGTTACAACGCATTTTCTAAGGGGAATCTTTTTAACTTTTTGTTGTTCTTTCACGCTATCACCTTAAATTGTATATACGTTTGGTTTAAATTTAATACCTTGTTCGTAGGCTTGGCTTTCACTTCTAATGTCAATTTTCCATCCTGTAACTTGTGAAGCAAGACGAGCATTTTGACCACCACGTCCAATTGCTAGAGAGAATTGATCATCTGGTACAATTACTGTTGATTTCTTTTCATCACCATCACTAATTAGTACACTAATTACACGTGCAGGAGTAAGTGATTCCGCAATTAATTTAACTGGATCATCATTCCATTCAAAAATATCAATTCTTTCACCATTTAATGCTTCATTAATTTGTTTAATACGAGCACCTTGGATACCTACACAAGCACCCTTAGCATCTACATTTATATTATTACTCTTAATACCAATCTTTGTACGATTACCAGGTTCACGAGCAATACCGATTACTTCAATTACACCGCTTGCAACTTCAGGAACATATGTTTCAAGAAGACGTTTAATTAAATCACGATGAGTTCTTGATACATATACCTTTGGTCCACGTCCAGTTTCCTCTACTTTAGTAATACAAACCTTTATTTGAGAACCAACTACATAGTTTTCACCAGGGATAGTTTCTTCAACTGGAAGTACTGTATGTGTATCCATTCCTAAATCAATTACAACACGATTTGTTACTGCAACAATGGTCGCAGTTATGATTTCGCCTTCTTTAGCACTGAAATACTCAAATGCACGTTTGCCACATACTTCTTTTAATCCTTGAATTAAGATTGCTTTAAATCTTGTAGCACCTTTTCGGCCAATTGAGTTAATGCTAATTTCAGTTCTAAATTCTGATCCTGAGCGAACTCTTGCACGCATTTCTTTTGCTTCATCTAATAATATTTGACCTTCTGGACCTTCAGGGTCAATTTCATCAACAACTCTAAAAGTTTGGAAAACTCTTATTTTCTTTTGTTCTTCATTAAATTCAACAGTTACTTCACCTTTTGCACCTTCAAGTTTGCATGCTTTAATCATAGCTGTAGTAACAACATTAAATACATCTTCTAATTCTAAATGTTTTTCATTTGCGATATTAACTAATTCTTCATAAAAGCCCTTACTGATCATTTTCTTCATTCTCCTTAAAATTTACGGCTAAACGTATTTTTGCGATATTATCTTTATTAATTATTATTTCCTTTGTTCTAGTTTTAATAACTGCATTTATTGTAACTGTGTTTTCATCATATGCTAATAAATATCCATAAAACTCTTTTAAGTTACTTGCTTCTTTAATTTTTTGATATGTTGAAATATATATATATTTATTTAACGCTCTTTCATAATCTTTAGTAGTTACAAGTTCTCTTTCTGCACCTAAACTTGAAACTTCTAAGTAGTAGCCATCGGGAAGTAAATCATTAATTAAATCAAGAATTTCTTCATTGATTGTCGCAACTTCATCAATGTCTAAAATGAAAGTTTCTGGATCATCGATAATAATTACAATTTTATCAATCCCATATTCTTTTACTTTTTTAATACTTACTAATTCTTTTTGATGCTTCTCTAAAACACTCAGTGTTTTTAGTTTCATTTCCTCTAGATTTACAGTCATCTTTATCACCTTTCTTAAACATTTAAAAAGTGAGTACTAAACGTGCTCACCAACAATTAATATCTCATACATTATTATGATATCATACTTTCTAATAAAAGTCAACTAAAACCTATTTTTTCTTTTTATTTAGAAAGAAATAGAAAAAATATTTATGAAATTCAATTGTTTTGTTAATTGATAATTTCCTAGTAATAGTTAATTACTTGATTAAATTAGAAAAATATCGTATAATATTCACACATAGAAAAGGAATGAGATTATGCTAGAAATTTATATTAATGGAATCAAAAAAGAAGTTCCTGAAGGAACTATGGTATTAGATTTACTACCAGATTTTGAAAGAACAAATTATTTAGTTTGTCAAATAAATAATCAGATTAAAGAATTAAGATTTTGTTTGACAGAAAAACACAATGGAGCTCATATTGAATTTAAAGGCTTAGAAATTATGGAAGGTGGAAAAGCATATGAAGCAAGTTTAAGACTTGTTATTGCGATGGCTTTTTATAACTTATATCCTGATCTTCACATTAGATTTAGTTATAATGTTTCACGTTCAATCATGTGTGAAATACTTTCAAAAGGAATTCATATTACTAATGTCTGTGATGAAATAAAAAAAGAAGTCGCAAGAATTATTAAATTAAATCTTCCAATTGAAAGAATTACTCTAACTAAACCTGAAGCTGTTGAACTTTATAAAAAGTTTAATCATTGTGACAAAATTGATATTTTAAAATATCGCCCTGATCAAACTATTCATGTTCATAAAGTTGGCGATTATTACAACTATATGAATGCTTATGTAGTTCCATCTACAGGATGCTTAAAAGAATATGTAATTAGACCTTATAGTCCTGGTTTGATTATTCAGTATCCTCGTTATGAATTAGGTGCCAAAATTCCTCATTTTGTTGAAGAATCAACATATGGTAAAACCCTTAGACAAGCTTACAAATGGGGAAGAATGACTCATAGTCAAACTATTGTTGATATAAACAAAAAGATTGAAGAAGGTAATATCGTTGATTTTATTCAAATGTGCGAATCAAAGCATAATAATATGCTTGCAGAACTTGGAGAGATTATTTCTAAAGATATTGAAAATATTCGACTAATTGCTATTGCGGGACCATCTTCTAGTGGAAAAACTACATTTTGTAATCGTTTAAGAATTGAACTTATGTCAAAAGGTATTAACCCTGTTATGATTTCAATGGATAATTATTATCTAACAAGAAGTGAAATTGCTAAAATACAAAATACTACACCTGATGCAGTAGACTTAGAACATATCAATACTCTTGACATAGACCTATTTAACCGTAACCTATTTGATTTAATCAATGGTGAAGAAGTAACACTTCCTGTGTTTAATTTTTCTAAAGGTATTCGTGAAGTTGGAGAAACAATTAAGATCGATAATAATACTCCAATTATCATTGAAGGAATTCATGCTTTAAATGAAAAACTTACTTCTTCTATTCCAAAGCATCAAAAGTTTAAAATTTACATTGCTCCTCAAGCTCAAATTAATATCGACAATCATTCACCACTTTCTACTACTGACTTACGTTTAATTAGACGTATAGTTCGTGATATGAAATTTAGAAATTGTCCAGCTGCAGGAACCATAGATATGTGGCCATCTGTTCGTGAAGGTGAATTCAAATGGATATATCCTAACCAAGAGGGTGCAAACTATGTCTTTAACTCTGAATTAACATATGAACTTGCGGTACTAAGAACTCAAGCTCTACCAGCATTAAGAGAGATTAAGCCAACTGATCCTGAGTACTTAGTAGCTAACCGACTTATTAAGTACCTTAAATATTTTAGACCAATTGAAGATGAAAGTTTAATTCCATGTAATTCTTTATTAAGAGAATTCATTGGCGGAAGTTGTTTTAAAGTTTGATAAAGTGGATATAATATAATTATAAATGGAGGGAATATGAAACTACAACATATTAAACAAGATGAATTTAACAAAGAAGTACTAAGCAGCACAACACCTGTTGTTGTTGATTTCTATGCAGATTGGTGTGGCCCATGTCAAATGTTAGGGCCAGTACTTGAAGAAATTGCTGAAGAACATCAAAACATTAAAATTGTAAAAGTTAATGTTGATAATGCTCAAGAATTATGCCGTGAATATGGCATCTTCAGTATTCCTCATGTTATCATTTTTAAAGAAGGCAAAAAAATCGATAATTTTGTTGGATTCCAATCAAAAGAAAAAGTACTTGATGTTTTAAAAAAGTATATGTAAAAAGAACCGGATTAGCGTAAAAGTTAATCCGGTTTTCTTTTTAAATATTCACTAATTGATGTTGCGGCTATCATTCCTTCATACACCGCTTTATTTACTTGATATGGTTGTTCTAAAATATCACCACAAGCAAAAATTCCTTTTACTGATGTTTCCATCTTATTATTTACTACAAGATGATTATTTGAAAATTCTAGTCCAACTTTGCGTGAAAATTCATATGCTCCAGGAGTTTTCCAAGCAACAAATAATCCTGGGACTTTTATTTTAGTTTCATCTTCAAACTCTATTTCTTCAAGTTTTCCTTCGCCTAGAAATTTCTTAATTTTTCTTGTTTCAACTTTTATATCATCAGTTATTACAAAATTAGGTGTTTCTCCATTTGTTAGAATAGTAACACTCTTGGCAATATGTTGAAGTTCATGAGCCTCTGATAGTGCATATGGACCATATCCTAAAACATAGACATCTTGATTACGATAGAAAAAACCATCACAAATTGCACAAAAACTAATGTTTGTATCAACATATTCTTTTATATTGCTGATCATAGGAATTGACCTTGAGGTTCCTGTTGCAAGAACGATTGTTTTTGCAAAAAAGCTATCTGATGTTGTTTCAACTGTAAACTTAGGAATACTTTGATAATCTGATTTTATGTTTAAAACTTCAGTTATATCAAAGGGAATGTTTAAATGTTCTAATTGTTTTATTCCTAAATCATATAATTCTTTTCCTGTTATTTCCGGAAATCCATAGTAATTTTCTATTACCTTAGCCTTTTTTAATGCACTATCATTTGTTGATAAAACTAGCACATCAAATCCACTTCTTTTTAAATATACAGCAGCAGAAACACCAGATGGGCCAGAACCAATAATTATTGTATCATACATATAAATACCTCACTAGATATGGAATCTTTTCTTGAATTCATCCTTAGTAGCTCTATCACCAAAGATAAACATTCCAATAATTGTTAGTACTGCATATAATGCACTTGCAATACTTGGCCATAAGACTAACTTATCATTTAATATAAATAATGGTTTAACCGATTTAGTAAATGAAAGAATCAATGGTAAAGTACCAACCAATGCCACAGCAATTAAATATAACATATAATCTTTGTAACGCATAGTTTTAATAAATATTAATAAGGTTATAGAAAATATTGTTCCAATCATTATAAATGGTAAAGCATATGGTGTTAACCAATGAACATTTGGAGTTATAAGCTGAATTTGGAGTAACAATATTGTTATCGCAAGGGCTTGTAAAACTAGTTTTAAAGCTATGTTACGTCTTGAAATAATGGTTCCTTTAATTAATACCCATAAATAGATAATGCCACCTAATACTACAAGCGACCATATTGTTCCGTTATATGTTAAAGCATTTACTACTGCACAAATACTACATGCCATAATTGATAGAAAAATAAAGACTTTTCTTGCCATATGAAGTTTTTCCTTTTTTGGTTTATATCCTTCGTATGGTTCAAATCCTGATGATGTTTTATTATTTTCTACTAATACATCTCTACACAAAGGGCATGTCATTCTATTTGTATCAACATCTATATTACACTTATTACAATGTTTCATGATTCCACCTCCAAATCATTTGATTGAACTGTTATTTGGAGTCCATCATTAACTAAATGACGTACAAAGTTTTTTTGAAGAGTACGTTCAATTATTCTTGAAGTAAAAGTCAAAGTAATTTTATCATTATATGTTGATGCGGAAAGGTTAGTCGGACCATCACTGTTTGCACCAATCATAAAATATATATTATCAACATATTTATAAAAATCTTTTGGAACTTTTATGATTCCAAGATTGGAAAAACTAATTGTGTTTAAATCACTTCCATAAGATTTATAACTTAAATTTAAAGCAATCTTCTTTATAAATAGAGGTAATATTCTAATAAAGAAGTTTTTTTCTATTTTAACATTAGAAACAAGACGTGATGTTAAATGTTCTTTTGTTAAATTTTCTTCAAAACTTTTTTTAGTTATATTTAAAACATCTTCAAATGTATAGTCTTGATTTAAATTCATTTGAAGTGATGTTCTTATATAAAGCATAAAGTTTCTTAAGCTCTTACTACCAAAATATTTTCTTGCGTTAACTGGTGTAAATAACGTAATTGGTCTTTTTTTAGGATCATCATAAGTTTTTAATATTTCGTATAATAATACGCTTCCTAAATATTCTGTTACTGTTACTTGTTTTTTATTCACAAGTTCCTTTAAACTTTTGATATTCATCATAACATGAATTACGCCGACCCAGTTATCTTGATATTTTGTTCCTTTAATTTTGTAAGCTTTTGGCTCTTTATTAATTGTTTTTATTTTTGAATTATAGTTATAAACAAAACTATCTTGACCTTCATCAGACAATTGTTCATATTCAGTTGTCATTATTGAACCATCATTTATTATTTCTTTATTATCTAATTGTAAATAATAAAAGATAATTGTTTTAAAAAATTCAATTCCCCCATTACCATCACTTAATGCATGAAACATTTCTAGTGAGATTCTTTTTTTACTATATTCAACACAAAACATAAATTTATTATGTTCATCTGTGTTGATGGTATCAAACAATTGTGGTGATTCAACTCTAATTAATGGTTGTAAATCATTGTGTTCAAAATAATACCAAAATGTTCCCCTTTTTAATTTTACCGAATACATTGGAAAACGAGTTAAAGCAGTATGAACAGCTTCTTTTAAAAGTTCTGGTTTAACTTCTTCTTTTAATACAGCTGATAATCTAAAATAATTACTTGAGTCATTATGTGAGATTGCTGGAAAGATTTTTGCAGCATTATCTAGTTTATACCATTTTTCACTCATTGTTTCCCCTCCTTTTTATTTTTTTAGTTCATATAATACAATTGAAGATGCAGCTAATACATTTAGTGATTCTACATCATTTTGCATTTCTATTTTAATATTTTTATCCATTAGTTTAATTATTTCTTCGTTCATTCCTCTTGCTTCATTTCCAAAACATACCGCATACTTTTTACAATGCTTAATGCTTTCTAAATTTACTGAATTATCAAGAGTTGTACCAAAACATATTATTCCATTCTTTTTCAATTTAGAAATTAATGTTTCTAAATTACCATAATAAAATGGAATCTTAAAGATTGAACCTTGTGTAGCTCTTATGGACTTTTCGTTATATATATCAACAGTATCACTTGACATATATATAGCATCATATCCAAGAGCAGCTGCAGTACGTACTATTGACCCTAAGTTACCAGGATCATTAACATTATCTAAAAGTACAATTTTTATAGAATCCTTTTTTAAATCAAGTGGTGAGTTTTCTTTCATTCTTACTACTCCGATGATTCCTTGAGGATTGATTGTTGTTGATAATTTTTTAATAATTTGTTCTGTAACTAGATATTGTTCACAATTTTTAAATTGATTAAAGTCTTTTTCATTTGTTGTGAAAATACAATCAAGTTGATTATGTTTATAAGCTTCTTCAACAAGATGGTATCCTTCAACAATAAATTGATGTTTACTTGTTCTTACCTTTTTATCATGTAATTTATCAACTAATTTTATTGTTTCATTTTGAAGTGATTGTATAACTTTCATATTTCACCTATATTTGACGTTTAAAAAATAAAAATACATTAATTTCACAACCAACTAACCATAAAACAAAAGTTAGCCAAGTTACATACCAATATCCTGTAATGATTGATACGATCAAATAAATAGTTGTAAATAACGCAAGTAGATTTAAACAATTTCTAATTAATCTTGTATATGGCTTTTTATTTGGATATAAAAAACTATCTACAAATACATAGGCACTTCCTACCACAAATATAACTAGCCAAGCAGGATGCCAAATTTTGATGTTTTTGTATATTGAACAGTAAAGGCTAGGTACTGTGTATAAAGCTACTGCAAATGTTAGGAATGAAAGTCCTAAGAATACTCTTGTTAACACATTAAAGTTCATTTTTTTACAATATGTAAAAGTAAATAATGCTGTAATCCATAAGAAAATAATCGATGGTGCTAAAACAATAAAATATGTTTTCTTGAAACTATTTACAACAAATTTACTAACAATCATATATATAAGAATTATTATTAAAAAATAAATTGTTCCAAAAATACTAAATCCCATCAATTTATCTTTTAATATTTTTTTACTTGATTCAACTTCTAAATCATGAAGAACTTGTTTATATGATGACATCATAACGGCCATACATTCTTTATATTTTTGATTTTCCGTTCCTGTTTGTAAATCATTGTATTTATCTAAAACTATTGACAATAGTTCTTCTTTTAAATCTAATACTTCTTTTGTCTTAGGATAATAAGAAAATTTTCTTTCAATTACTCTTTTTATACGATTTATTGTACGAGGATCACTCATCGTCATCACCACCTAAAATTAAGTTATTTAATATATGGTTTACTTCTTTCCATTCAATTATTTTTTGTTGGTAATATTCTTTACCACGTTCTGTTATATGGTAGTACTTACGACGAGCACCAGTGTTTTCTTCACCCCAATATGTGGTAATTAGACCATCGTTTTCCATTCTTTTGATAGTAGTATAAATCGTAGCATCTTTTAAATCAAAGATACCACCACCACGTTCATTTATGCTTTTTAATACAGCATATCCATAGCTATCGTTATTTATCAATATTGCTAGAATGATTGTTTCTGTATTTCCTCTTAACATTTCACTTGAATATTTCATATTTTACCTACCTAATAACATTAGATATATGATAGCATAAATTAGCGTTTTTTTCATTAAAATTGCAAAAATATATATTTACATATATAAAAAAAGAATTAACCATTATTAGTGGTCAATTCTCTTTTTTGATTTTAATTACTTTTCAGTATATGTTCCATGAATAATTGTTGAATATGTTTCGGATTTTGTTTCACCAGTTTCATTATTCTTTACAGTTACTGTATAACTTGCTGTTTGTGTGTAATTAGGAACTTTAATTAATCTACCATTATCTTGAACTAATTCTGGAGTATTTGATTTACAAGAAATTGTATACTTATCACCAAGTTTTAATTCATATAATGCATATTCAGCTTCAACACATTCCATAAATGGATACCATAATTCTCCATCATTAGCAAGTAATGTTTGTGGACAATCTTTACCTGAAAACATATTGTGTCCTACAACTCTTGTTGTATCTAGGTTATATTTATCAAGTAGTCTTGCTACAAGTTGGGCAGTTATTTGATAAGTATACCATAAGTCACTACCATAGTTACATGCAGTTTCAATACCTACACTATTTAGGTTTCCACCTCTACTTGAGATTGCACCTGCTAATGTTTGTGTGAAACATGCCCAAGTGTTACCCATATAATAATAACCATTGACAACCTTCCAAGCAGGACCATAGAATGTAAAGCATTTAGAAGGATCAGTCATTGTTTTAATAGCACCTGAACTTGTTGTACCAGTTGTTGGTACTTCAATCGTTGTAGCTTGGCCATTTAAAGTGAAGTAGTAACCTGTTGATGATGCACTATTGTTTTGAACACCCCAAACTGGTTTTACGTTTGCTGTTGCTTTAACGCCAGTGTTTGTCCAATAGAATTTAGTTTTTGTTCCATCACCAGCATGCCATGCAACTTCACCATCAGGAATACACATATATATACCATCATTACCAGTACAATAGTTTGCTGAAGCAGCTGTTGTATTATTAAAGTAATTTGCTGTTGCTTTTGCATTTGATGATGCTGGAGTACCAGCTGTATAATGCACAGTAATGAATTCCATTGTATCGATTTTTGTTCCTGGACGATTTTCATGTGAAGTAGGAATTATTAATGATTCATCTACTTTATAATCATAGTTGAATAATAAATCGGATACGCTATTATATACATCAGTATCATATGCATATGCAACTTTAAGATTTCTCATAACATGAATTTCTGTATTATGTGCTTTTCTGATAATATCAAAAATGTTTTCCATTCCTGCCTCTACGATTGTTACTCCAAGTGTTAGATTAACTGATTCATCTTCTTCTAAATAAGCAAGAATTTGTGCATAACCAGTTTTAACACCAGTTACATTACCAAATTCATCAACTGTCGCAAATTCAGGATCAAGTGATTTATATTTAATTGTTCCGCTTCCGCTTCTAATTACTGATTTAATTTGTGTTTTTTCTCCTGCTGCTATCCATGTATTACCTTCAAATGTTGAATCAATGAATGGATCAACATACACTGTTACTTCAAAGCTTACATTAAGTGCACTATTATCTAATACTTCAACTGTAATTGTAGAAGTACCATCCTTTATTCCATACATTAAACCATTTTCATCAATTGAGATTACATCTGGATTACTTGATACAAATTTTACTTTTTTGTTTGTTGCATTTGTTGGAGTAAATTCCCAAGTTAATTGATGAGAAGTAAGTCTTAATAATTTACTTATTTGATTAGTAACTTCAAATTTTTCAACTGGTGTACTTGCACTCCAGCGAGCTGTTAAAGTAATATTTTTAGTAAGGCCTTTGGTTGTTTCTACCTTATTTCCTTCAGTATCATACCAACCAAGGAAAGTACGGCCATCTTCAACTACAAGTTCAACTAATGTAATTTCATCACCAGGTTTAAATCTTTTTACTAGTTTTTCATGAATTGGATAACCTTCATAAACAGCTTTAGTTCTTTCTGCAGTCCAATAACTCTTAGTTTGCATGAAAACTTCATATAGACGAATGTAACCAACCCAAGTTGATGCCCATGCAGATTGTGCAGAGTTTATTGAAGTAACTTGAGCATCAAATATATTAAACCATGCCATCCATAAATCATTACCTTTAGTATTTACAAAATATTCATTATCAATTTGATTTTTAGCATTTCCTTTGTAAAGTTTAAATGAACCAGCACTATTAGATTTCCATGAATTTAAAACAGTATTTTTAAATGCTTCAACACCTGTTGTTTGTTTACTCCAAATATAGAATTCTTCCCAGAATGTTTCGGCGAATTCTTCAAGTGATGTAGCTATATGAGTTGGAGTATCACCATCCTCATATATATATGTAATTTCAAGATCTGATATTTCTTTAAAGTTAGCATATAAAGTAATATCTTTATTTTCATATTTAGAAATTGAAGTAATGTAATCAGTAGATCCTTTTACCTTTGTCCAACCAACAAAGTCATAGCCGGCTTTGCTTGGAGTAGGTAATGATTCGACTCCGATACCTTCAGTATATGTAGTTGGTGCATCATCTTCTACTACACCACCATCTAAAACATAATTAATGTTATGAGTTGGAAGTGGAGCATTTAAGTCAAACCATTTAGCATAAACTGTTGTACTTTTTGAAATAGATGTTAATGGTTTTCCTGTTAGAGCTTCGTTATCATACCATCCCATAAATGCATAGCCATCACGAGAAGGAAGAACTAAATCAATTTTTGTTCCATAAGGAGCACTTGTAATAATTTCTTGATATTGATATTTATTTATTTCAGTTAATGATTTAGCAGGATTAATATAACCTGTTTGCATAGTAGGAATTAAGCCTCTTAATTGATTGAAAATATCTTTATTATTTCCACTATTCATTAAGCCTTGAGTTCCATAGAAGTAGCCATCTAAGACAAAAGCAAATCCTGATTTTCCATTTGCTGATGTAATGTCTAATTCACTATACTTGATAGTTGTTAAAGCTAAAACTAATGAATGTAGTGTAGCATATTTTTCTTTATATGGAGATGTACCGAAGAAACCTCCAACTGGAAGATTGTTAGAAAGGCTATCCCAGAATAATTGTGAATAACCATCTGTAGCACTATAATAAGTTGTTGATGTCCAGTTATATAATGCTTTTGGATCTGTATAATCAGCACTAAAGCCACTCCATAAGAAGCCTTTTTGTGATAATGATTTTGCGACTTTATCAGATTCAAGTAGATTATTTGTTTTTAAATAATAGTAAAAATCTTGCATGAAGATTGCTGGAAGATTAGATACAGCAGCAATTCCGCCTTTTGGATTAGTTACATCTTTAACTGTCCATTCCAATGTACCACCATTTAATTCATATATTAACTCAATGTTTTCTTTTTCTTTAAATTGTGCTACAAGTTCAATATCGCCTTTTTGTTCACTACTTATTGATGTTACAAGTGTACCATTTAAATACCAACCTAAGAAATCATAACCTTCTTTTGTTGCATCATGTAAAGTTACAGTTTCACCTTCTAAGTATGTAGATGGATTTAAATCACTATTTGTTCCACCATTAAGTACATAAGTAATATTATATGTCTTTTTAATGTATTGCCATGAAGCAACAAGTTCAATATCACCTTTTTGTTCACTACTTATTGAATCAATAATAACACTTTGACCACTTATATGCCAACCCATAAATTGATAGCCTTCTTTTGTTGGTGCTTCTAATTTAACAGTTGTTCCTTCAACATATGTAGATGGATTTAATGGATTGTTTGTTCCGCCATCTAGGTTATATGTTATTTTGTATGTTTTTTTAATGTATTCCCATTTTGCGACTAACTCAACATCACCTTTTTGTTCACTACTTATTGATGTTACAAGTGCATCATTTAAATACCAACCTAAGAATTTATATCCTTCTTTTGTTGGATCTTCTAGTTTAATGGTAGTTCCTTCTGCATAAGTAGTTGGATTAGATGGATTATTTGTTCCACCATCAAGTACATAGGTAATTTTACTAATAGTTTCACTTACAACAACTGTTACTTCTTTAGTTATTGTTTTATATCCATTAGAAATTTCTATTTCAATAATTGTTGAACCAACTTTTTTCGCAGTTACAACACCATCTTTCACAGTCGCAATATTTTCATCTTTAGAGATCCATTTTATAGTTAGTTTTTCATCACAAACTATTTTAATTTCTTTAGTATCTCCTACTTTTAAAGTAATTGGAGAAGATGTAACTATTTCAACATCAGATATTTCAGGAGTTAAAACCTTTACTGTAATATCTAATTTTACATTTTCATCCTCATTCCATACAACACTAATAATGGTGGTTCCTGGTTTAATTCCTTTAACTACTCCATTATCAACGCTTACGATTGATGAATCTTGTGAACTATAATTTAAATTATTTAAAATATCACTTTCAGAATATTTCTTATTAGATGTAGCAGTAATATTTAGTTTTACTTCTTCATCTATATTAATTGTTAATTCTTTAGTACTATTTAATGCTATACCTTTTTTGTTATTGCATGATACAAAAACAAATGAAAGCATTACAGCTATTAAAACAAGTAATAATGATTTCTTTTTCATTTTTTATTCCTCCTCAAAGTAATATATAAATAACATATTTTAATACTTTTTGCAAGCGTTTTCCTTTTTAAAAAGAAAAAAGAAGTATTATAAAATAATACTTCCAAAAACTAATAATATTTTTATTTGAAATCAGTAGAAAGGTAAAGATATATTAGTTTTTACAAAAATTTGAAAGGCAGGGCACAAAAATATATTTAAAAAAATCACCCTGTACTAATATATTACGTTTGAAATACCTTTTTTGATTGAATTTATAAAATTTTTATTTATTTTCGCTTACTTCTTGTTCAAGAACATCATGTAAACTATCAAATAATATATTATCTGCTATATTATTACAATGGTCACCGATACGTTCTAAGTTAGCAAGCATATCAACAAAATGTAAATCTGAGTTAATAGCATCAATTCCACCAGTTGTTAAAATAGCAATTTCAACTTTTCGATACTTTTTCTCTAATTCATCAATTTGTGGTTCAGTTGCACGAACTCTACGTGCAGCTTTTTTATCATCATCTTTAAAGGCAAGACATGCATCTTTAATCATCGTTGTTAAAAGAGTTAACATATGATTAATCATTTGTAGAGAATTTTCATTGAATGTATAATTATTTTCATATCTTTCATTCATAAATTCAACAAGGTTAATTAGATGGTCGCCTATACGTTCAAAGTCACGAATAGTGTCAAAACAGATGGCTTGTTCATGCATTGAACTAGATGAAAGGCTAACACTTGATAGTTGAGCAAGATAATCATGAAGCTTATTATCATAATTATCTATAATATCTTCCATTTCATTTACTTTCGTAAATATCTTAGGGTCATTATTATTAATATACGCTTTCGCATTCTCAAACATTTCAAGTAAAATTTGACTCATATCGATAGTCACTCTCTTGGCATTTTCAATCGCAAGAACTGGTGCTTTCTTAATTAAGCTTGGTTCAAGGCTATCAATACTTTTAATTAGTTTTTCACCGGCTGTAAATGGAATAACTTTTTCTACAATTTTTACAAGTAGTTTAACAAACCAACAAAGAAGCAAGGTTGTTGTTATATTAAAAATCAAGTGGAATAAAGCTATTGTGTTAGCTGGAGAATTATATAGATATGGAATAACTGATTCTAAATATATTAATAATTTATTCATCGGATAGAGTAATATTAAGAATACTACACAACCTGAAATATTAAATAATAGATGGGCAAGAGCAGCTCTCTTGGCATTTCTTGATGAACTTAGTGATGATAAAAGAGCTGTTACTGTTGTTCCAATATTTGATCCAATAACCATTGATAACGAAGCAATTAAACTTATTGCATGAGTCCCCGCAACACCATCAATTGGTGTAGCATAGACTTGTTGAACAATTGCGATAAAAGCTGATGATGACTGAATAATTCCTGTCAAAATTGTTCCCGAAAGAACCCCTAAGAAAGGATTATTTAAACTTTCAACGGTTTCTCTAAAGAAAGGTTTATTGACAATTTCCATTAATCCTTTATCCATTATATCTAGTCCAAAGAATAAAAGACCAAATCCAAGTAGTGTAAGACCAGCATAATTTATTTTCTTTTGTTTTATGAAGAAAACAATTATTGCACCTACACCAATAAAGATAAGTGAATAATCTTTAATATTTAAACCGACTAAAACGGCAGTTACTGTTGTTCCAATATTTGCTCCCATAATAACAGGGATAGCTTGAGGTAGTGTTAGTAAACCTGCACCAATTAAGCTGATTAGTATCGCGGTCATTGCTGATGATGATTGAATTAAGGCAGTTAACAAAATTCCTACAAGAATTCCTTTCCATACCTTATTTGTAGACTTTTCAATTATTATTTTTAATTTACTTCCAGCAAGTCCTTTTAATGAATCCCCCATAATATATATCCCATACAGGAAGATTCCCAATCCTCCAAAAGCATATAGTACGATTTGAAATGTTGTCATAAAAACCTCCAACTTTACTATATTTTATCATATATTCGACTTTTTTAATAATTAAAGGCTTTTTAGTGTTTATGTAAATGCTTTCAAAAAAAAGTGCATAAGTTAAATGTCAAGGGTTTGACATCTAGGTTATGCACTTTACAATTTTGGTATTACTTATTACCTAATTGTGATTGAGCCATAGATACTAAACGACGAGTGATTTCACCACCAACTGTACCGTTTTGACGAGCTGTTGCATCTGGGCCAAGGTTAACACCTAATTCACTAGCGATTTCATATTTCATTTGATTGAATCCACCGTTAGCAGGAGTTGTATTTTTTGCTTTGTAAGATGAGCTATTCATTATTTTCACCTCCTCCTCGAAAATATTATGTTCAATATTTTCAAGATTAAACTACCAGATTTATGGTAATTTTTGGAATTTATTAAATAATGTCATCAAAGTTGTTGTCAAGCTTTTTATTTATATAATCATAATGACGATTTGCTTTTATAACTATTTTTTGAATATTATTATAAGCTTCATCTAATAGAGTTTGATAATCAAACTTTCCTTCTTCTCTTTCTGCTATTTTAATTAATGGTTTAATTTGTGGATGTTTTGGAACAAAGACTGTACAACAATCCTCATATGGTCTAATCGAAATTTCATATGTTCCAATCTTCTCAGATATCTTAGTGATGTCTGATTTATCAAAAGTTGCGAGTGGGCGAATAACAGGTATTGATACTACTTTGTTAATTGTTCCCATGCTTTCAAGAGTTTGTGAGGCAACTTGACCAATATTTTCACCATTAACAATTGCGAGATTTCCTCTTTCGATACAAAGTCTTTCACCTAAGCGATACATCATTCTACGCATAATTGTAATACCATAGTCTTCACGGACATTCGCATAAATAGCTTGTTGTAAATCTGTAAATGGAACTACATATAGATTTATACTTTGATATTCTGAATAAGGGGCAATCTTTTCAAGTAAATCTATTACTTTTTGTAAAGCTAAATCATTTGTATATGGAGGAGATGCATAATGAATAGCATCAATTGCAATTCCTTTTTTTAAGGCTAAATAACCAGCAACTACACTATCTATTCCTCCGGATATCATTAGAGTTGCTCTTCCAAGAGATGAAGCAGGAAGACCACCTAATCCCATATATGTTTTAGTAAATAAGAATGCACCTTCTGGTCGTACATCTAAATTTAATGTAAAATCTGGATTATGAACATCAGCTTTTAAATTAGGAATATTTCTAAATAGAAAGCGTGCAACTTCTTGTGATATCTCTTGTGATGTAAGAGGAAAAGTCTTGTCTGCACGATTTGTTTCTACCTTGAAGGTTTTAGGGCCCTCTTTTAGTTCTTCTTCTACTATTTTTTTAGCGAGTATACAGATTTCATCCATATTAGGATTGGCTTTATTTACTACACTAAAAGAATATAATCCAGGTATTTTTTGAAGTATTTCTATAACAGGTTGCGATGGTGTATTATTTAAATGTATATAAAATCGCATACCACGAGATTCAAATTCAAGGTTTTCATAATCTTTTAATGCTCTTTTAATTGTATTAGTAACTTTTTGAACAAATTGACGTCTATTTGTTTTCTTTAGACTCAATTCGCCATATCTTATTAAAATATGATCTTCCATATTATCTATTTCCTATCTCTTGTAATTTTTTTATAAATATATCTATTTCTTCTTTTGTGTTGTTTTCAGATAAACTTATTCTAACTGAATCTATTGCTCTTATGGAATCATTGTAAATAGCCATTATGGTTGGCTCTAAGTTTTTTGTTTTTGCATTACATGCAGAACCAGTACCAAGATATATATCTTGTTGTTCCATAAAATGCATTAAAGTTTCACCTTTTAATCCATTAATACTGAAGTTTAAAACATATGGTGAATAATTAGTATTACTTTTGTTTAAAATAATATTAGGAATTTTTGATATTTCTTTTACTAAGTATTGATATAGATCTAATACATATGAATATTTTTTTGAAACATCTTTGTTTTCTAACTCTAATGCTTTTGCAAGACATACTGCTCCTGCAACATCAATTGTTCCTGCTCTTAGGTTATCTTGTTGATGACCACCTTTAGTTATTTGTTCGAGATTTATATTTTTATTTATAACTAAAGCTCCAGTGCCTTTTAAGCCATGAATTTTGTGAGCAGTAAATGTAAACATATCTAAATCATCATAAGAAAAATCTGGTATCATTTTAGTAATTCCTTGAACTAAATCACTATGAAATTTTACTCTTGGATAATCTTTTAGAATTTCTTTAATTTTTTTAATTGGTTGAATTGATCCCATTATATTATTTACCCACATAATTGATACTAAAATGGTATCTTTTGTTAGTGATGATTTTAACATATCTAAATCTATAATTCCATTTTCATCAACATCTAAATATGTAACTTGAAATCCTTGTTTTTCTAAATCATTAAAACAAGAAATAACAGATGGATGTTCAATTTTTGAAGTAATTATATGTTTGTTTTGGCCTATGTATTTTTTACATATTCCGTAAATTGCAAGATTGTTTGCTTCTGAGGCACTACTTGTAAATATAACTTTTTTATTTTTTAAATTTAAAGTTTGAATTATTAGATTATTTGCTTTATCCAATAAGGTTTTAGCGGTAATTCCAAGTTTATGTGCACTACTTTCATTATACCAATATTCTTTATTGATTTTGGTATATAAATCTAAAATGGCTTGATGAGGTTTTGTTGTTGCTGCATTATCGAAATAAATCATCATTTTTACTTCCTTTATAATTATTATTTTTTATTATACGCAAAACTTTTGCAAAGAATGTCAACATATTGTATAATCGAAACGAAAGGATGATGCAATATGAGACATATAGTATATAAACCCGTTGGTGTTTGTTCATCACAAATTGACTTTGATTTAGATGATCAAAACAAAATTCATAATTTAACATTTACAAATGGCTGCCCTGGTAATTTATCAGCAATTAGCAGACTTCTTGAAGGAGCAGATGCTAAACATGCTATGGAAGTCCTACAAGGAAACAATTGTCGTAATAAGGGAACTAGTTGTGCTGATCAACTTTCAAAGGCTATCGCAAAAGCATTAAACGAATAGTTAATTAATATCGCCATAGGTTACTATGGCCTTTTTTTCCGATTAAACTTACTACACCTAAGGCATTTAATACTTGTACAGCATTAGATGCCTTGGATGAACTTATTTTTAAATATTTTGATATTTCCTTAGTGGTAAATTCACTTGGTAGATTATACTCTTTTAAAACATTAATATAATCTATTTTAGTATTAAAATTGTATTCTTTAACAAATAAAGTTGGAACTTGTTTTAGTCTTACATATCCTTTAGAACGATAATGTTTTTTAGGAACAATTGTTCTAAATTCATCCATATCCATATAAACTACTTTAAATGATAAATTAGGATTATTAAGATATGATTTTATTTTATACATTTCAACTAAAATTTCTAGAGGAGTTTTCCTTTTTGGTGATTTTGTTTCACCTATGTATTCTCCATTTTCATTAATTTTATATATTTTTTTATTTCTACTTGTAGGGTATACAATTGTCACTTCATAATCCGTGAGTAAGTAATCAAGTTTTTTCCTTAGCATATTGAAATTAGCTGTTTGAATTTCATAAATATGACTATCAATTACTACATCTGCGTATATTCTTCCAATTTTTACTTCATGACATGATTGATTAAAATTTAAGTAATACTTCATTATTCGATGAAGTATTTTTTCATTTTGGATACCAATAGAGACATTTAGTTCAGGAATATTACAGTAATTTATTGCGGCAATTAATTTTTCTTCACTCATTTATTTAAGCCTTTTGGTAGGTCTTCTTTATAAAGCCTATAATTGAACAGATGATAAAGACAATTAAATCTACAATAACAACTGAAGATGCAGATGAGAAATTAGCAAAGGCAAAGAAAGCAACAACAAAACAAAATACTGAGATTACTGCTGAAGCAATGATTACTTTTTTGAATTTATTAAATACTTGCATTGCTGAAAGAGCAGGAAGAATTATTAAACTTGATATTAATAGAGCTCCCATTATTTTAATTCCGATTACAACTGTAATAGCGGTAAAAAAGGCAAATATCATATTATAAACTTTAGTTTTAATTCCTGTTGCTTTGGCAAATTCTTCATCAAACGTGACAGAGAAAATTCGATTATATAAAAATACAAAAATGAATATAACAATTAAGCATACTGGTAAAATGATTAAAAAGTCTTTTTTATTAGCAAGAACAATACTACCAAACATCATACTATTAATATCTTTAGTAAAGCCTTCACTTAAAGAACCAACAAAATATCCTATTGCAAGAGCAGCACTTGATATTAATCCTATGGCCGCATCACCTTTAATCTTGGTACTTTCGCCGATTCTTAATAAAATATAAGCAACCACCATAACAATTGGAATTGCGATATAGGTTATTTTTTCATATGAAAGATTTTTAATTATTGGTGATAATGCCATTAGAATTGCGAAAACACCAAAACTTACATGACTTAATCCATCACCAATCATTGAATAACGTTTTAATACTAAAACAACTCCTAAAACAGCTGCCGTAATTGAAAGTAGAATTCCAACCATAAGAGGATAAAAAATTATGTCTAAATTTTCAAATAATTTTTCCATTTTTATTCCTCCTCATTTTTAATTGGATGTAACTTTAACAAATTAAAGTTAAACTTTTTTTCATATTCATCTGGAGTTCCACAGAAAACTTCATTTTTATCTAGATGAACTACTTTATTTGCGTGTCCTACAATATCTTCCATAAAGTGCGAAACTACAATAATAGTAACACCATATTCTTTATTTATTTTATCTAAAACTTTGTGAAGAGTATTACTTGTACTTAAATCTAAGCCCGTAAAAGGTTCATCCAAAACAATTAAACGATCTGTTGCACAAAGTGCTCTTGCGAGTAAGATTCTTTGTTGTTGACCTCCTGATAATTCTCTAAAAGGTTTATTAGCAAGATGAACTACTCCTAATAGAGCCATATTCTTTTTAGCAAGTTCTTTTTCTTCTTTTCTATAAAAAGGGAACCATCCTAATCTACTTACACAACCCGATAAAACAACTTCTTGACATGATGCAGGAAATTCTGAACGGATTTGAATTTTTTGGGGAACATATCCTATCATTTTTTTGTTGAGATTTTCATCTCTTTCAATTGTGCCAGCTACAGGTGGGAGTAGTCCCAATAGTGTTTTTAGGAAAGTAGTTTTTCCAACTCCATTGTCGCCAAATACACAAACATAGTCTCCATCATCGATTGTTAAATTAATATTTTTTACAATTACTTTATGTTCATATCCAATACATAAATTTTTAAATTCCATTAGTGACATTTTCGCTTTCCCCCTTGCTTAGTAATTCACTTACTACTTGACTTTCTACACCAAGTCCTTCTGCTAAACTATATACATTTTCTTTCATTATGTCATAATATGATTTATTATTTTCAAAATCTATTTTACTAACATTATGACACGAATGAAGCAAATTAATTTTTGCTCCTGTTTCTTTGGAAATTAGTTGTGCTACATCATCATTTAATAATTCTTTTACATATATAACTTTAACATCATTTTTCTTAATTGAATTAATAACATCAATTATTGTTGTCATTGGTGGTTCAACTTCAGTTGAGCAAGTAGCATATGTTAATACATATTCTAAATCATAATAGTGAGCCCAGTAATAAAATGAGAAAGGACTCGCAAAATACAATGTTTTAGTTGTACTTAAATTAACAACTTCTTTTATTACATTGTCTATTAATTTTAATTTTGTAATATATTCTTCAGCGTTACTATTTATTAAGTCTTTACATTCCTTAGCTAAATCTGGACTAATTTCTAACATTTTATTTCTTATTTCATCTATCATATACTCCGCATAAACAGGATAAATCCAGTAGTGTGAATCATAATCGTGAGCATGATGATGATGTTCTTCATCATGATCATGTTCTTCTACATTAATTAGTTCAATTCTTTCATCACTAGATAAATCTAAAACTTTTGTATAATTATTGATTTCTAGTTTTTGTACCCAAGTTTCTAGAGTATCACTTGTATAGATGAATAGATCAGCATTTTTTATTTTAATTAAATCTGTTAAACGGGGATCAAATGTATGGGAGTCAGCTCCTGGTGGAACGATTAATGATACATCATAGTAATCATTTAATCTTTTATCACTACCTACTATCTTCTTCACAAAATCATATTGAGGATATTGCGTTGTTACAATGATTCTTTTATTACTATCATTTCTATTAATTAATCCACAACTACATAGAAGAATTATTGTTAATAAAGAGAAGGTGAGCATCAATATTTTTTTAATTTTTTTCATGTTTCATGCACTCCTTACAAATTCCATAAAAGACAACCTTGGAAGGATCTATTTCAAAATCACATGTTTTTTTGATTTTATTATTTAGTCCTACTAAATTCAAATCATCTACATGAATAATTTTGCCACATGAATTGCACATTAAGTGATACACTTGATGTGATGATGATTCATCGCCTATATACTGATAACATGAATGCATATTATCAAGAATATATTTTTTTACTTCACCTTGTTCAATTAATACATCCAAGTAACGATACAATGTTGCCTTACTGACAGGAGTTTGTTCGTTCTTTAAGGCAGTTAACATTTGTTCAGCTGTCATATGTAGGTTATGATTTTTTTGTAATAAATCTAAAATTACTTGTTTTTGTTTGGTTTGGTAATTTTTAACTTGATTCATAAGATTCCCCCTTATAAATTGAAACTCAGTTTCAATTTACATTATTATACTTAAATTATTTCTTTTAGTCAAGAAATATAAAATATTAATAAATAAAAAGACATCTTCAATGATGTCTTTAATTTAGTTCTTCAGATGCATAATTTTTTTCATGGCATGATGGACAAACTACTAGTTTTTCTCCTTTATTATTTCTAGGAGAAAAAGTATCTTTAAACATATTTATTTTAAACTTGTGTTGACATTTTGGACAAGTATATTTTATGGTTAAACTTCTTACTAGATGCATACCAAAAAATCCAATAACTAATGTTGCTCCAAAAACTAATAGCATAATAATACCTGGAAAAACAACATTTAAAACTAATTCTGCGACTAAAGCTACTACATATATAATTAAATATATAAATTGAATTTTTACCGATTTCTTCATGTTTTAGACCTCTATTTTTTAGTTTGTGCTTCTATTGATTCTTTTAATTCTTGTTCATGTCGACGTTCTAAATAGTCTACAATTGCCATTTTCTTTATAAGTTGTTTAACGATATTTTCCAACTCACAGTCTTTTGAGTAGTCTGCATAAGCAATATATCCAACTCGATTTTCTTGAATTAACTTATATGCTTTATCTTCTTCTCCTTGATGATATATCGCAATTGACTCTCCACCTCTATCTCTTACCACTGTCATACAAGGAACATCTGTTAAACCATCTCCAATATAAATCATATTACGATATGGAATTCTACGATCATTTTCTGATACATATGAATTTAACGTATAATCATCAACTGTATCTAATACACCTTTTGATATTCTAAAAATGAATTGCGTTTTGGTGGTAAAGTTAATAGCTTGTTGTGCCCAGTCGGCATTTCCTCTTTCATTGTAATGAAACTCACAAGCGTAGATTCTTTTAAAGTATTTTGCGATTGGAGTACCTTCTATTATTTCAGAAAGTCCTGATGAAATGATATAGTGTTCTACAATTACACCTTCATTTTTAGCAATCTCACCAATTCTTTTGAACCAAGTTTTAACACCTTTTAAAAGTACAACATCTTTACCTAATTCTTTGAAGGCTTCCTTGGTAATTGGGATATCTTTTTTCTTGGCTAATTTTATCATTAAGTACATATATGCAAGGATTCTATCCATACTATTTTTTACTGATATTTTGTTTGCTTCTCCCCAAAATTCTTCTGCGCTCATTCCAATACTTGGAATAAAACTATACTCCTGCATATCTTTTTCGCATAATGTTTTATCAAAATCATACATTAATGCGATAATTGGTTTATTCCCCATATATATTCTCCTATTCTAATTTTTTTTCAATTTCCATTACTTTGTTGGCTGTTGCCATTAAATCTTCATATGTTTTAAATAATACTTCTGAACTATATAATCCCTTATAACCAATATTTTTTAATGTTTGGAAGTAACTAACAAAATTAATATTTCCACTTCCTATTGGTCCATGTTGATCAGTAGTACCATTGTTATCGCTAATATGAACATGCCATAAATAATCTTTTAACAATTCAACAAAATCATTAACTTCTGATTTTGATGGTGTTTGTGAAGCATTGCAATGTCCACAATCAAAAGTTAATTTTACTTCATTATTAAAATTAGATAAATAATCGTACATTTCTTCTTTGGTAAGACATAGTTGATTACTTCCTACTAAGTTTTCAATCATAATTGTCATGCCATACTTTTTCGCATAATCTTTCATTTTCATAACATTACTAATTGATAGTTTAGTAGCTTCTTCTTTTGTTAGAGTTCCATCACAATCTCCAGGATGTAATGTTAATTTCTTAATGTTAAATATAGCTGCGAAATCTATTGCTTCATAATATCTATTCATTATTTCATCAAGATTGGTATAACTAGCTATATTGTTTTGTATTCCATGAGGAAGATGACAAACTATTTCAAAGTTATCATATTTCATTAAATCTTTAATAGCTTTAATATAGTTTTCATATTGTTCCTTTGATGTATCATAAGGGTAGAAAATTTCACATCCCTGATACATACCAGTTTTAACTAAATGTTCTTCATAACTTTTAATTTCTTCTATTGTTCTATTTTGATTAATTGTAAAACATTTTCTTATCATAAATGATTCTTACCTCTTTTCACTATTAATGTAATTATTTTATATATATAATAAGGTATAGTAATAATTGCTCCTACTATTAACACAAGCCAAAACAATGTTGTTATCCAAAGTAAATGCCAAAGTTGAAATTGATAATGATATCTTCCTGCCATATTAATTGTAAAGATAACACCACTAATGGCTGAGCATGCAAGATATGAAAATATTACTCTTGATGTATCTGTAAATATTATTTCTTCATTTTGTGAGTTAATGAAATCCTGATATGGTTTTAACAAAAAGAAGGCAATAATAAAGACTAAAGGAACTCCTATTAAATAAAGTAAATCAAGCAATACTTTTTTTCTACTACCATAATACCAATCATAACTACTACGTGTTGCACTTTTTTTCATAGCTATCGTTGTTTCATTTCTTTCCTTTAGAATATCTCTTGTCATCATATCATAATAACTAATTCTAAGTATTGGAATCATTTTCTTTACTAACGCTTCATTAGGTATAATGATTCCTTTTTCTATTTCTTGAAGTTCCTCTAGTGATATATCAATCATTTCAGAAAAACTTTTTTGTGTTAATCTCTTTTCTTCACGTAATTGACGAATGTTTGTACCTATTGCTGGATTCGAACTAGGTATTTCTAACTCATCATAATCTTCATCATATCTATTCATTTACTGACTCCTTTGGTAGAATTATAATAGTAACTTGATTATTGTATTTTTTTTGTTCTCCATCATCTTTTACCGTAAAGGTTAAAACAAGATGATCTTCTTTAACTCCTTCTATAACGAAATTATTATCAATAATTTGATAGTAAAAAGAAATCTCATTTAATTCTTTGTAATAAGAACTTGTAATTTCCATTCTTACGTTTTTGGAAGATACTTTATTATAATAATTAACTTTAATCGTTATTTTATCTCCTGTTTTTACCTCATAGTAATTGATAGGAATATCTATATGTCCTTTAGGTTCACAAGCGATAAGGGCAGCAATCAAAATAACTATTAAAATGGGAATTAGAGAAATATATAATACCTTTCTTAATTTCTTCTTATCTTGGGTTTTTTTGTTTTGAGTTGTTATTTCATCTATCAAACTTGTATCATCTAATTCTTCTTTAGTGTATTCTTTTTCTGCACTAATGTTTTTTCCACATACACAACATTTGATTGCATTTTTTTCTTCGTTGATAGCAGAGCAATAAGGACATATCTTCATAATATTAATCTCCTTTTCCTTATTATACCATAATATTAAATTTTTTTATAAAAAAAAGCCTATTAAAAGAAACCTTTTAATAAGCAAATTTTTAAAATGCTAAATTTAATTTATCAGTATCACTGTTGTGACTTAACACTTTTATAAAATCAATTAATACTTCACGAATCCATAATACATATTGTTTAATTGGTGAAATTACACCACTATATATACGAGACACAATTGCACGAAGCAATGTTGCTAAATTTACATTCTTAAAATCAGGAAGTGCCTTAGAGGAAGTAAATCTAACTTTTGTCGTACATAACTCTACAATTTGCATAGGTTTAATATTAATAATCATCTTGACAACTTCTAAATCACGGCACATTGTAAATACATAATGATATATACCTATGACTACTAGAACACCAAGCATTTTAATGGTTTTGTTTCTAGTCTTGGAATTTAGAAGTAACACTAAAACAGGAATTAAAACTAATAAATCAATTTGTTTTATTACATTTATTATATAGTCCATATGCTTCCTCCTTTCACTTTTGAAATATTATACCATTTTTTGTGCAATAAATCAAGTGAAATCTAGCTGTTTTTAATCAGAATGCATATAGATTAGACTAGAAAGCATAGCTTTTTTTCTACTTTTTTCGATCTTTTAATATCCTAATTACTAGGAAAATTAATAAAGAAATTACAAAAATTATACCAAAAATTATAAATATTGAAACAACAATGTTTAACCATTTTATTTTACTTACAAGAATAATTGCGGCCGAAACAATACCTAAAGCTAGAATAATACTAGATATAACAATACCTAAGATTAAACGATTAACCATATTATTGCCTCTATTGACATTTTCTTTTAGATTTACAATTTCAATATTTGTGTGGCGTTGCCCTTTAATTGTTAGATTTAGTAAATCATAAATAGAAGATGGAATCATTGATGTTTTTGATGCTGAAACATATAATTTACGTGCTACCTCTGGAGCCTTCTTTTTTATGTCAAATTCTAACTTATAATTTTCCTTGACATGCGATGTTAGGAATTTCATTATGTTAGCATTTGGATCAAGTATTGCGACTGTTTTTTGAATAATAACTAAACTTCTTCCAAGAAGTGTTACTCCCTTTGGTAAACTTATTTGATGTTTTTTAGCTATCATCATCACATCTTGAAGAATTACTCCCATATTCATATCACTAATATCCATACCAAGATATTTTGCCATCATTGATTCAATATCTTGATAAAGTAAGGCATGATTACAAGTATTTTTCGTAACACCAATTGTTAAAATGATATTTTTTAATTCATAAACATCATGTTTTATAACTGCTTCAATTGCTCTTTTATATAGTTGTTGATCATATTTTGATATGATTCCAATCATACCTAAATCTAACCATACAATTTTTCCATTTGATATGAGGATATTACCGCTATGAGGATCAGCGTGGAAAATTCCATCATCAATAATTTGAGTGGTAAAGTTTTCAACAAGTTTCTCACATATTTCTTTTGGATCATATCCATTTTTCTTTAAGTTTTCAAGATCATCTATTCTTATACCATCAATGTATTCCATTACTAAAATATGTTCAGTAGTTAAATTAGGATACACTTTTGGCAATTTTATATACTTTATATCTTTATACCTATCAGTAAAAAGTAAGATATTTGAAAGTTCATTTAGGAAATTCATTTCAAGTTTCATTGCTTCAAATGTTTCATCAAAAATGATATTCAAATCAACTACATCATCAAGGTCAGTAAATAGATTTAAATATTTAACTGCTTTTTTTAAAATTGTAAAATCATTAGTTACCGTTTCTACAATATTAGGTCGCATAACTTTAATTACAACTTTGGTACCATCTATAAGAGTAGCAGTATGAACTTGACCAATAGATGCAGAACCAATTGGTTTTTCATCTATTTGTAAGAACACTTTATCAATTTCTGTATTTAATTCATTTTTTATTACAGTTTCTACAATATCAAAAGAAAGAGGAGAAACATTCTCCTTTAACAATGAAAGTTCATCGCAATATTCTTTGGGAATGAGATCTTCTCTTGTTGACATGATTTGACCCAATTTTACATATGTTGGTCCAAGTTCTTCAATAGTTTCTCGTAATTTTACTGGTGTTAAACCTTTTTGTATTTTATGTTTTAGTAATATTTTTGTTATTTCTCTAAATCGATGCTTACTCTGATTCTTCTTCACTTGGAGCTTCTTCTTTTGTCTTTTCGATTTCTGCGAGTTTTTCTTTTATTTTAACAATCTCTTCTTCACTTAATGAATCCATTTTTTCAATAAATTCATCAGTTGATTCCTCTTTTACAATTTTTACATCAACTACTTTTTTTAATGCTTCTTGGATGTTGCGTTTTAACTCTTCATTTTCAACTTGATGAGCTTCACATGTTTCTTTGCCTTTTTCTTCAAATTCATTGATTAGTTCTTTTGCTTTTTCAAGCATAATGGTTGCGGCACCTACTGTTACATAAACCGCACTTTTGATTTGTTCTTCAATTTTTTTATTATCCATTTTTGTTTTCCTCCTATATTATTTAAGATATCCTTTATATAAAAGTCTATTCTTAACAATATTTTATAATAACATCCAAGATTTGTAAATAGACAGCAATCCTACTTTGTCGAATTTTTAGACAAACTTGTTAATTTGTCTATTTACTTAAGGTAGTTAAATTTGATATAATATATATGTAAATTGAGGTGAGACTATGTTAAATAAAAGTTTTAAGTCTATAATTATTAGTATTAACATCGATAATATTTTAAAAAATATCACTAAATCGAAAACAAGATGTGCAAGAAATATTATTGAACTAGGTCTTGCTTCTACGTTAAAAGATAATTTAAAATTACAAAAAGATTTATTACAAAAAAATTTAATGACATTAATTGATAAGGGAAATTTAAATGAAATTAAAGATTGGTTTTTTAAGACATTTTTTTAAAATTAACTAATGTTTCCTTTAACCATATTGATAATTCTTTTGGTGATGTATTCATTCCAAGTTTAATCCAATCGATGATTACACCAACTATGCCATGGGTATAAAATTTTATATCGATGGTTTTTTTGTTTTCACATATGATTGTAACTAACTCTTCTATTACAGAAAATAGATATTGTTTAAATCCATAATCAGAATTCATTGAAAGAGCATTCTCATATAAATATTGTTCATTCTTCATTTTTTCAAACATTTGAAAGAATTTATAATCATAGTTTTCCTCATCTAGATTATCAACAAGAGGAAGAAATATTTCATTATAATATATATAATTCATTAATTCATATTTATCTTGAAAATGATAATAAAACGTTTGTCTATTTAAATAACAATTATTTGTAATATCACTAATTGATATTTTATCAAATGTCTTTTGACGCATTAACTGTTTAAAAGAATTTATAATTGCTTCTTTTGAAAGAGTTGTTTCTTTCATATCTTTCTCCCTTACTTAAGTATCTTTTTTATTGTTTTTTCCTTCTTCTTAGTATATGGATGATATCTTAAAGAAATGTCAATTTTTGTTGATTTCTTTAAAACTCCTTTTTCATGAGTAAATGTTTTAAAAGTATATTTACCATGATAATTTCCCATACCACTCTTACCAACACCACCAAAAGGAATCGTTTCACTCGCAAGGTGCATTAGAGTATCATTAATTGCACCACCACCAAAGCGCAAGTATTTTGTTATTTCACGATATTCTGACTTTTTATTTGTAAATATATATAATGCGAGAGGATAATCTTTTTCAAATAATGTATTATATACTTCATTTAAATCATTGTATGTAATGATTGGAATAAGGGGTCCAAAGATTTCTTCTTGCATTACCGCATCATCAAAAGTAACATTATCTAGTATTGTTGGTTCTATTTTTTCATCATTATATTTTCCACCAAAAACTACTTTATTCTTATCAATTAAAGAAACTAATCGTTCTAAATGATGTTTTGAGATTATTTTTGGATAATTTGGATTATCTAAAGGATTTGATGTTACAAAATCAATTATTTGTTGTTTTAATTTTTCAACAAATTTATCTTTTATTTCTTTATCAATATATATATAATCAGGAGCTACACATGTTTGGCCAGCATTAATGATCTTACCAAAAGCAATGCGTTTTGTTGCTATTTCGAGATTAGCATTTTTTGTTACTATACAAGGACTCTTACCACCAAGTTCTAAACATACAGGAGTTAGAGATTTTGCAGCATATGACATTACAATTGTTCCAACACGCTTGCTTCCAGTGAAAAAGATAAAATCAAATTGTTCGCTTAAAAGTTCATTTGTTTCATCAGTATTTAATAATAAAACTTTTATATACTTTTCATTAAAAGTTGAATTAATTAATTCACATAATAATTTTGAAGTTGCTGGACTATGATTTGATAACTTTAGAATTGCTGTGTTACCACCTGATATTGCCCCAATAAGAGGATCTAAAGAAAGTAAAACTGGATAATTCCAAGGTGACATAATTAGACATACTCCATAAGGATCATTTAATACATAACTTTTAGATGGAAAATTTGAGAGATTTCCTTTTACCTTTTTTGGTTTCATCCATGACTTTAGGTGTTTGATTGCATAAGTAATACTACTTAATACTAATCCAACTTCACACATGTATGCTTCCATATTTGCTTTTCCTAAATCTTGATATAAAGCATCACATATTTTAACTTCATTAGATTTAATCATATGATATAAACTTTTTAACATTTCTTTTCTAAAGTTATAATCATAAGTTATTTTTGTTTTAAAGAATTGTTTTTGTTTATTAATTAGTTCTTGATACATATTCCACCTCTGGCCTTATTATATCATATCTGATGGTTTTATTCACTTTAAATACCTTTTTAAGTAAATGTCAATAACTTTGCAAAATGTCCTAAAAATAATTAATTATAAGCGTAATCTTCAGTACGTTTATTACTAGAAAGA
>CAKPAZ010000003.1 GCA_934133195.1 uncultured Bacilli bacterium
AAAGAAACAGAAACTGATCCAATCTTTATATCTTGTGAAATGTCATA
The DNA here is from genome assembly GCA_934133195.1 of uncultured Bacilli bacterium. GTDB lineage: Bacteria > Bacillota_I > Bacilli_A > ML615J-28 > CAG-313 > UMGS75. Next base: position 48 of record CAKPAZ010000003.1, read on the forward strand.
CTCCTATGCACAAGAAAATGGAAGATACACATTAGAACTAGATTTTAGTAATAGCCCATATCCAATGATTCAATACTATAATTGGAGCATAGATGTACCAAGTCAAGAAAATAATATTTCAGTATCAATGAATTATTTTGGTGTTATTACTTCTTCAGGTATAGGATATGTTGTATTAACAGGAGTATATACAATTAATCCTAGAGTTACAATTACCATTAATTTAACAATAACTGAATAGAGTATTGTTTGTAAAAAACGTAAGCACAAAAAAATGTGTTTACGTTTTTTGTTATGAGCTAAAAGAACAAGTATTTAATTAATTTATTAATTATTCCTTTAGATATAAGTAGAGCTTAGTTAAAGCTCTTTTTTCAATTCTTGAAACATAACTTCTGCTAATTCCTAGGCTTTTCGCAATCTCTCTTTGGGTTTCAACAAAATGATTATTTAAGCCAAATCTTCGTGATATTATTTCAAGTTCTCGTTCATTTAAGGTTTTTAAGGCATTATGGATAGAGTTAACTTTTTCTTCATCAACGATTTTGGTTAAAATATTAGGTGTGGTATCTTCAATGATATCACATAAGTGAATTTCATTTCCTTCTTTATCTTCTCCGATTGGTGCATATAAAGATAAGTTATCTTTATATTTTTTATTGCTTCTTAAATGCATTAAGATTTCATTTTCAATGCATCTGGCTGCGTAGGTTGCAAGTTTTGTATTACTGTCAAAGTTGTAGGTATCAACGGCTTTGATTAAACCAAAAGCCCCAATTGATAGAAGGTCATCTTTATCTTCTCGACAATTTTCAAATTTCTTAACAATATGAGCAACAAGTCTTAGATTGTGTTCAATCAGTTTGTTTCTTGCTTCCATATCTTTGTTTTTCCATCTTTTCAAGTATTCACTTTCTTCTTCACTGCTTAAGACTTCCGGAAAGCTTTGAGAATTGATTGCTCCAAGTAAAGGTAAAAATAAAATAGATAAAAGATTAAACATTTTTCACCTCCTTATTATTAGACAAAATAATCAAAATTTGATATAATATATAAGAGGTATTTTTATGAGTAAATATTTACCAACTTATGTTTATCAATCAATTTATGATATTGACTTTAGTAAATTATATGCAACTGGTAAAAGAATTATCATTGCAGATTTAGATAATACTTTAATGCCATATACAACTGATGTCGCAAGTCCCTCGTTAGTTAAGTGGCAAGAAACCTTAAAAAATAATGGTTTTAAACTATATTTAGTAAGTAATAATAATGATCACCGAATCAAAAAAGTGATGCAGACGCTAAAAATTGATGGGTATCTTGCTAAAGCGGGTAAACCTAAAAAAGACAAAGTTAAAGCTTTTCTTGAAGATCTTGGCTATAACCTAGATGAGGTAATATTACTTGGAGATCAACTTGTAACCGATATTGCCTGTGCTGGTAACTTAGGAATAGCTAGTATTTTAGTTAAAACAATTGATTACACGACTCAAAAGTGGTATACTAAAATTAATCGTTTACGTGAAAAACGCATTATAAAAAAATTAAAACAAGAAAATTTAGAAATAGCAACAGCAATCGAAAAATTATCAAAGGAGAATTAATCAATGAAGTGTATTGGATGTGGAGTCAAACTTCAAACCCTTGATCCTGAAAAAGAAGGATATGTCAGTGAAATCCATATGATTGAAAATGGAGAAGAAGTATACTGTAAAAGATGTTATGATATTATCCATTATAATAAAAGATATATTCCAAATACTGATAATGAATTATTCTATAAAAAAATGATTGATGTAAAAAATAAGCATCCGGAAGATGTAATTTGCTTAATGCTAGATGTCTTAGATATTTATGGAGGATTTGTGGAAATCCTTCCGAAGTTAATTGGTGATATGAAAGTCATTCTCCTAATTAATAAAATTGACATTATGCCGAAGAGCCTAAAATTAATCCACATTGAAGATACCACGAGAGAACTTGGTAAAAAAATGGGATTAAACGTCGTTGCAGTTTACTCAATTTCAGCTAAATCAAAGGGTAACATTGAAAGTGTTATCCGTAAAATTGACAAACTAAGATATAGTAGGTATCACAAGAAACCACTATTTAGTAACTGCTATGTTGTAGGCGTTGCTAGTGTTGGTAAATCTACTTTTATTAACGCTGTTAAAGATCTATGTGGAGTAGATACTCCGCCAATTACCACATCTGATCAATTTCAAACAACTCTTGATATTATTAAGGTAGAACTAGGAAATAAATTATATATTCATGATACTCCAGGTATTGTTAATACTCATTCGTTTACTCATTATTTAAGTTATGATTCCGTAAAAATTCTAACCCCTAAAAAATTCTTAAGAGTTAGAACCTATCAACTAACTTCTTTACAAACCTTATTTTTAGGCGGTCTTGTTGAATTAGACTTTGAAGAAGGTAATAATATTAATGTAAGTTTATTTGTATCAAATGAATTATATGTTCACCGAACTAAACTAGAAAATGCCTTAAAAATTAAAGAACAACAAAAATTCAAACTTCTTGTTCCTCCCCTAACAACTGAAGAAGTAGAAAATCTTGGTAAAGAACATGAAGTAACTCTTGAATTAGATGATGATAAATTTTACGATTTAATTATTCCAGGAATTGGTTTTATCCACATGAAAGGAGACAATGTTAAATTTACTTTAAAGATGTCATCTAAAGTAACATTTAAACTTGTAGAAAGTATTTTATCATGACAACATTTGAAGAATTTAAAGAAATAATGAAAGATAACCCCCGCTACAAACATAGTATGGGAGTTGTAAAGATGGCTCTTAAATTAAATGAATATTATCACTTAGGTGTTGATGAAGAAAAAATTAAACTTGCTGGAATCAGTCATGATATTACCAAGAATATGAGTAATGAAGATAGTCTTGAACTTTTAAAAAAAGAATATCATGAAAATCTAGATCCTGAATTGTTAAATGCCCCTCAAATATGGCATGCAATAACAGGGATGATTACGGTAAGAGATAAATATCACATAAATGATTTAGAAATTCTTAATGCTATTTTTTATCATACTACTGGTAAACCAAAGATGACAAACCTAGAAAAACTAATCTTCTTAAGTGATTTCATTGAAGAAACTAGAGTAGGCTCTCAATTTGAAATGGTAAGAGAAATTGCTTTTAAGAATATGGATAAAGCAATAGTTGCTATGTATGAAAATGAATTTAGCTATATCAAGAGTAAGAATCAAACTATTTATCATTTAAGTTTAGAAGCTTATAATTATTATAAAAAGGAAGTAGAAAATGATTGAAGACATTTTAAAAATATTAGATAAAGCCGTTGTTAAAGATATTCGTATCTATGATACAACAACATTTACACCATATTTTGATAATGTAATAATTTGTTCAGTCAATAGTTCCCGACAAGGAAATGCTGCAACTAATTATTTAAGAAAAGAAGCTCCTCAATATGGATATGAGGTTAGAAACACCTCACGTGGAAATGATACTTCTTGGTTTTTAATTGACCTTGGAGTAGTAGTTGTTCACCTTTTTGTTGGTGAAGAAAGAACAAGATATAATTTAGATGGTATTTATGAACATTTAAGCCATCGAATTTATCAATAATAATTAATCAACCTCATATACTTTTAGTGAATGTGAGGTGATAATATGAAATTATCCGAATTAACAGCGAAAGATGTAATTTGTGATATTGATGGTTCAAGACTAGGTAAAGTTTCCGATTTAGAGATTAATGAATCTGATGGTAAAATCAAAAGTATTTTTGTAATGAAAGGCCCAAGAATCCTTTCCAGTTTCCAAAAAGAAAGAATTGAAATTCCCTGGTCAAAAATCAACAAAGTAGGTAGTGATGTCATAATCGTTAATGAAAACTACCTAAAAACAAAGACAAAAGAACAAAAATCATAAAGGAATTTTAGGAGGTAAGAAAATGAAGTATGTTCCAAGCTTAGAACCATGTTTTAGCCCAATGGCTCTTAAATTAAAAGAATTTAAAGAGAAAGGTACTGTACCATTCGCAATCTGTGTAGAAAGAAATAAAGGTTATCGTTATCGTTATGATATCTTAGTTATGCCAGGAAAAAATGCTGAAAATGAAGAAATGATCGAAAGATTAATCAAGAGTATTTTATGGGTTGTTGGTGGATACAAAATCTACTTAGGTGGAAATGATGAACTTGTAAAAGCCATGCAAGAAGTTTTCTCAACAAATGGTAGCCGTAAATTTGATGTAGATTTCATGGCTAACGTTTACGACAAACCTTTTGAAGTTATTGGCTGTGCTTATGAAGAAGTTCCAACAAGTGTTGAAGCAAGTCTTCCAGCTGGTGGTAACCTTGATGGATGCCGTATTGGTTTTGATGCTGGTGGTTCTGACCGTAAAGTTAGTGCTGTAATTGATGGTAAAGTTGTATATAGTGAAGAAGTAGTATGGTTTCCTAAGGTTAATAGTGATCCTGAATATCATTATGCAGGAATCCTTGATAGTTTCAAACGTGCCGCAAGCAAAATGCCAAGAGTTGACGCCATTGGTGTAAGTAGTGCTGGTATCTACATTGACAATGAAGTTCGTGTTGCTTCCTTATTTATTAAAGTAAATCCTGATGACTTCAACCGTGTAGTACGTAAGATGTATATCAACTGTGCAAAAGAAATTGGTGATGTTCCACTTGAAGTCGCAAACGATGGTGACGTTACAGCTCTTGCTGGTGCAATGGAATTAAACGATGGTTGTGTACTTGGTATTGCGATGGGTACAAGTGAAGCTGCTGGTTACATCAATAAAGATGGTAACCTAAATGGTTGGTTAAGTGAACTTGCTTTCGTTCCTGTTGACTATAACAAAGGTGCAATGGTCGATGAATGGAGTGGCGACTATGGTTGTGGTGTTAAATACTTCAGCCAAGATGGTGTAATTAAACTTGCAGGATTTGCTGGCATTGAACTTGATGAATCTTTATCTCCAGCTGAAAAATTAAAAGTTGTTCAAGGTTTAATGAAGAAGAACGACCCTAAAGCTCGTGAAATCTATGAAAACATTGGTATCTACCTTGGATATTCTCTTGCTTACTATAGTGAATTTTATGATATCAAATACCTATTATTACTTGGCCGTGTAACAAGTGGTGATGGTGGACTAATCGTTGTTGAAAAAGCCAACGAAGTATTAAAGAACGAATTCCCTCATCTTGCTCATATCAACATTATGATGCCTGATGAAAACTCTCGTCGTGTTGGACAATCTATCGCAGCCGCAAGTCTTCCAAAGGTAAAATAAGCAAATGTTCTACGATATTGAAGTCTTTAATGATAATGACTTAAATGCCAATACTTATTTAATTTCAAATGAGACTTCATGTATTGTTATTGATCCAGCTAATAACTTAAAAATATTAGAAAAATACATCAATAATAAAAAAGTATTAGGAATTCTCATTACACACGGACATTATGATCATTTCAAATGTCTAAAAGAATTATTAAAAAAACATCCAACTAATGTCTATATGCATGAAGAAGCTCATAAGAAAATGCTAAACCCGACATTAAGTTATGCTAAAATGTTTGGATGTGCTACCCCTACCATAATTGATGAAGACAAAATTAAGTATGTTAAAGATGGTACAATCATTAATCTTGGTGAATTCAATATCAAGTGTTGGTACACTCCTGGTCATACTAACTGTATGATGAGTTACATCTTAGATGATAATCTATTCTCAGGAGATTTCATCTTTAGAGGAAGTATCGGAAGAACTGATCTTGAAACTTCAGATAAATCCAAAATGTTCATCTCCGTTACGGAATTAAAAAGAAGAAAAACCAACTATCACATATACCCAGGTCATGACCAAGATACCACATTATCTCGTGAACTAAATGAAAACATCTACCTACTTGAACATTCTAAAGCTTTAATATGGGGTAATGAATAATAAAATTAACAAATGGTTATATAGTAGAAATACTATATAGCCTTTTTTATTTAATTAAATTAAAGGTATAAAATAACAATTTTGGAAAAAAATAATAAAAAAATTAAAAAAATTAGCACTAAACCCTTGACAGTGCTAAAAGTTTGTGATATAATGTTAGCAGTAAATGGAAATGAGTGCTAAGGAGGCATTAAAGAATGTTAACTGAGAGACAAAAACTTATTCTAATCGCTATCGTTGAAGAGTATGTAAAAACAAGTGAACCCGTAGGATCACTAGTACTTTCCCAACGACCAGAGTTAAACTTCTCAACAGCTACCCTTCGTAATGATATGGCAGCACTTGAAGAAATGGAATACTTAGAGAAAACTCATACCTCAAGTGGTAGAGTTCCATCAGAAAAAGGTTATCGTTTATATGTTGAAGAAATCATGAGAAGAAGCGAAAACAAACATGATGAATTCCCAATGATTGATGAAATATTTGAACGACCTAATATAACTGGTGAAGAAGCTCTATATGAATCTATGGATCTCGTATCACAACTTACTAATTATGCATCAATTGCTCTCGGCAAGACCGCATATAGTTCCCGTATTAAGAAACTTGAATTTATCTCTTTAAAAGGTAACCAAGCCGTAATCTTAATGGTTACTGACTTAGGTCATGTTGAAAGTAAGAAAATCTTAGTTCCTGAAAGCATCAGCAGTTCAGAACTAGAAAAAGTTGTAAATGTCTTAAATGAAGTTTTACATAATGTATTAGTAAGTGATATCAAAAATGTCATCAATGATCAAAACTTAAGTGAAGGTGTTCGTGAATACTTGAACTATCATGAAAGACTTGTGAATACTTTCGTTCAAGCTTTCTCAGAAATGGCTACTGATAAATTCCATTTAACTGGCCGATATAATATGCTATCTCAACCAGAGTTTAGAGATATTGATAAAGTACAAGCTTTATTTAAAGCTATGGAACAAAAAAACCTAATGCGTATAATTAATACTGATATATCCGGATTAAGCATTAAGATTGGTACGGATAATGATATTAAGATCATGCAAGATTGTTCTGTTATTACTGTTCCATTCGAAACAAGTGAAGGAACTGTTGGATCAATCAGTATCCTTGGACCTACAAGAATGGAATATGTAAAGGTAATTCCATTACTTGAATATATCGCCAAAAACATGAAAAAGATCGTATAGGAGGAAGTATGGAAAACAATCGTTATCGTGAAGAAGAACTAGAAGAAACATGTGAAACGGAATCAGAAGAAGCAAAAAATGATGAAAACAATGAACCTGAAGGAAGTAATGTAGGGGAAAATACAAATACTTCAACTGAACATGATTCTAAACACATCAAGAAACAAAATAAAAAAATCAAAAAACTTGAAGAAGAAAATCAACAATTGAAAGAAGAAATTGATCACTTAAAAGATCAACTTCTAAGAGAAAGAGCTGAATTAGAAAATTTCAAGAAACGTATGAATGAAGAAAAAATACGTGAAAGAAAGTATGCATTAACAGATTTTCTAATGCAACTAATTGATGTTGTTGATATCTTCGACAAAGCCGTAAATATCAAAACAGATGATGAAAAATTACAAAAATTCTTAAGTGGGTTTGTAATGGTAAATAAGACTTTCAAGCAAATCCTTGAACGTAATGGGGTAGAACAAATTGATGCCCTTAACAAACCATTTAATCCAACTTATCATTCTGCAATCGAAACTGTAAAAGTAGAAGGTGTAGAACCTAATACAGTTGTCGAAGTGATTATGACAGGGTACACTTATAAAGACCGTGTTCTAAGACCAAGTATGGTCAAAGTTAGTGAATAATTTATATTTTTAGGAGGAAATTTTTTATGAGCAAAATTATAGGTATCGACTTAGGTACAACAAATTCATGTGTCGCTGTTATGGAAGGTGGCGAACCAAAAGTTATCGTTAACGCAGAAGGTGCTAGAACTACTCCATCTGTTGTTGCATTCAGAAATGGTGAAATTATCGTAGGTGAAAATGCTCGTCGTCAAGCTGCTACAAACCTTGATACAGTATTCTCTATTAAGAGACATATGGGTACTCCATATCAAGTAAGCATTAAATCTACTGGTAGAACATATAAACCAGAAGAAATCTCTGCAATGATTCTTCAAAACTTAAAAGCTACAGCTGAAGCTTATCTTGGTGAAAAAGTAACAGAAGCCGTAATTACTGTTCCTGCATACTTCAATGATGCTGAACGTCAAGCTACTAAAGATGCTGGTAAAATTGCTGGTCTAGAAGTTAAACGTATCATCAATGAACCTACTGCCGCAGCTCTTGCTTATGGTATTGACAAACAAGGTAAAGAACAAACTGTCTTAGTATATGACCTTGGTGGTGGTACATTCGATGTATCTATTCTACAACTTGCTGATGGTACATATGAAGTATTATCAACAGCTGGTAACAACCGTCTTGGTGGTGATGACTTTGATAACGCTGTTGTTAAATATTTAGTTGAAGAATTTAAGAAGACTAGTGGTGTTGATCTAAGCACTAACAAGTCTGCAATGTTCAGATTAAAGATGGAAGCTGAAAAAGCTAAGAAACAATTAAGTGGTATGACTCAAGCCGACATTAATATTCCATTTATTAGTGTTGACAAAGATGGCAACCCAGTACACTTCGATATGACTTTAACAAGAGCTAAATTTGAAGAATTAATTAGACCTCTAATTGAATCTACAACTACAGCTGTACGTCAAGCTTTAAGAGATGCTAAACTTGAAGCTAAAGATCTTGACCAAGTATTATTAGTTGGTGGTTCAACAAGAATCCCTGCTGTTCAAGAATTAGTTCGTCGTGAACTTGGCAAAGAACCTAACCGTAGCATTAACCCAGATGAAGTAGTCGCAATGGGTGCTGCTATTCAAGGTGGTGTTTTAGCCGGTGATGTTAAAGACGTATTATTACTAGATGTTACACCTCTATCTCTTGGTATTGAAACATTAGGTGGTGTTTGCACTGTCTTAATTCCACGTAATACAACTATCCCAACAACTAAATCACAAATCTTCTCAACTGCTGCTGATAACCAACCTGGTGTAGAAATCCATGTTCTACAAGGTGAAAGAAGTATGGCTGCAGATAACAAGACTTTAGGTCGTTTCCAATTAACTGGTATTCCTCTAGCACCTCGTGGTATCCCTCAAATTGAAGTTAAATTTGACATCGATGCGAACGGTATCGTTCATGTAAGTGCTAAAGATTTAGGTACAGGTAAATCACAAACTATTACTATCAATGGTGGTAGTGGATTATCTGAAGAAGAAATTGATCGTATGGTTAAGGAAGCTGAAGAAAATGCTTCAAGTGATAAGACTAAGAAAGAAGAAGCTGAACTTCGTAACCAATGTGAACAAATAATTTTCGCTGTAGATAAGTCAGTAGCTGATCTTGGTGCTGATGTAACTGAAGAAGAAAAATCAGCAATCGAAACTGCAAAAGCTGAATTAACTAAAGCTCTTGAAGGTAATGATACTGCTTTAATTAAAGAAAAGAAAGAAGCCTTAGAAAAAGCTGCACAAAGTGTTGCTGTAAAGGCTTATGAAAAAGTTCAAAAAGAACAACAAGCTAACAATAATGGTAACAATAACAATGGTTCATCAAACACTAATGATGATGGATCAGTAAATGCTGAATACGAAGATATCGACAAGTAATATTGTTACTGACAAATGAAAGAGGTCAGTTATGGCAACAAAAAGAGATTATTATGAAGTACTAGGAGTCAGTAAGGATGCGACTCCCGAAGAAATAAAAAAAGCATATCGTACACTAGCTAAGAAGTACCATCCTGATGTTTGTACCGACCCTGATGCGACGGAAAAATTCGCTGAAATACAAGTTGCGTATGACTGTCTAAGTGATCCTGAAAAAAGATCAAATTATGATAATTATGGCACTGAAGACCCTATGAACGGGGGCTTCGGTGGCGGTTCAGGATTTAGTTCTTCAGCATCTGGTTTTGGAGGATTTGAAGATATCTTTAGTGCCTTCTTTGGTGGAGGCGGTAGAGGTCGTTCTCAATCTGCAGAAACTAGAGGCAATGACATTATTGTTGAAACAACTTTAACATTTGAAGAAGCATGCTTTGGTGTTAAAAAACCTATATCAATAACTCGTTATGAAGAATGTCCAAGTTGTCATGGTACTGGTGCCGAAACTCCAAATGACGTTTGTACATGTCAACGTTGTCGTGGTACTGGTCGTGTGACTGTTGAACAACAAACAATTCTTGGCCGTATGCGCACAGAAACTGTCTGCCCTGATTGTAATGGCCGTGGTAAGAAAATTACTAAGACTTGTCATGAATGTGGTGGTGCAGGTCGTGTTAGAAAATCAAGAACAATCAATGTTAATATCCTAGCTGGTATTAACGATGAACAATCAATTCGTTTATCTGGTGAAGGCGAAGCAGGAACTAATGGTGGTAGTAAAGGTGATTTAATCATCAGAGTAAGAGTTAAACCACATGATGTCTTCGTTCGTGATGGTAATGATATCTTATTGGATTTACCAATTACATTTAGTCAAGCAGCCTTAGGTGCAACAGTTGAAGTTAAAACAATTCAAGGTATGGTTAACTTGAAAATACCTGCTGGAACGCAAACAGGAACTAAGTTCAAACTTGCGGGAAAGGGTATTCAAAACAAAATTACTAATCGTACTGGTAATCAATTTGTTACCGTTAAAGTTGTTACGCCTACTAACCTTTCAAGTAAACAAAAAGAGATTTTCCAAGAATTATCAACAACCGATGAAACCGCAAATAGTAGTTTCTTCGATCGTATCAAGAAATTCTTTGGTAAAAAATAATCATCCTTTTAAAAAGTCACCTTCGGGTGGCTTTTTTTTATAAAAAAAACAAGCAAGAATAAAAACTCTTGCTTGTATATATTTTATGATAATTAACTTATTACTTGTAATTCTTCAATACTTGTAATTACAAAAGTATACTCATTATTGTAAACATTATAAGAAATAACACTAAGTTTAACCTTTTTACCATTTAAGGCTTCTAAATTCTTATAGTTATAAGCATAGTATTTAGCATTAGTATAGTAATACATTGTTGCTTCATGTTCACCATCAGTAATATAAACTTTACTTTCAGAAACATAAATAGTTACAACAATATCTTTCCAGCCTACAGCACCTAGTTTTGCGGCTTCACCGGCAGCATTTGCATCGGACAAATCTTTTACAGTTGCATTTTCTTTAAAAGCTCCATCAGGAAGAGGATTACCACTTGAAATAATCTCTATTGTTGCACCTTTAGCAATTTGTGGCATGCCATAGTATAAATCAAGGGAACCAGTAACTGTTACTTTATCTCCAACTACAACAGTAGATGGTTCTTTAACGAAGATGATTCCACTTTCATCAGCAAGATAGAATCCCCAAGTACTTGCCCCTTCACTTCTAGTGATTCCAACCACAATTCCTTCAAGAGATACGGTTTCTCCATTTTTCTTAGCTTTATCACGTGCATCAGCAACCGTCATACTTTCAAGTTTAGTAACTTTAAAAGTAACATTAATAATTGTTTCTGATTTATCTGTTTTATAAGAAAGGGTTAAAGTTACATCCATAGATACAACGGGTTCAGGAATTGAAACTGTAAATGTATGAGCTTCTTTACTGATAGTAACACCATCTAAAGTTGATGATTTAATTTCTACATTACCTTGTTCTAACTCAAATGATACTTCACTTGCTTTAGTGTATTCTTTACTGAAAGCTGAAGTAATAATATTCTTGGCTTGATAGTTTAATACACTATATGGTGTATCAATAACGCTTAATACTTCTAGTACCGCAGATTTCCAAACAAACTTTTTACTAGATACAGCTCCAATACGTAAAGTTACATAAGCTTCAACACATTTATTAACATAATCATCTAACCAACTATATTCAGGTACACCATTTGAACCTGAATTTTGTGAATAAACAATCATAGATAGAGATGGATCATCAAGATCATGAATGTAGTAATTCTTGTATGAACCATTGGATTTTTCTAAATAAAGTCTTGTTTTATAAACAATATTAGTAATATTATTATTTGATGGATTTTGAATTAAATCTTTTAAATCTTTACTTTCAACATATGAACTTGGAATTTCATGTTCTTGATAATCATGATATAATACTTCAGCGTTATTTAATCTAATGGAACCATTATGATTATTATCAAGACGTGGTTGATACAAATCATAACTACCAGTTACATAAACAAACTCACCCTTAGAAAGCTTTGTAATGTCAGTAACACGGTCAACAGCTGTAGAAATGAAAACGGCGATTGAACCAGTTTCATCGATAAGTTCAAATCCAGCAGGAGTTTTAGAACCTGATAAATATAAGAAACCAACAATGATTCCTTTAATAGTAACAACATCACCTTTTTCCTTTTCTCTCGCATCACAAATATCAATTGTTTCAATTTCTGGTATTTCTTCAACACAATCAAATTCTACAACTTCACTTAATACTACTTCATTGTATGTAATAGTAACTTTGATGGAAGCCTTTTGTAATGTAGGAGTACAAGTAATATTAAGAGTATTACCATCAAGAGCAATTGGACCAGATATTACTTCATAAGTAACGGAAGAAGTAGTAAGAATTTCATCTTTAGTAAGTAATTCTAAACGACAACTTGCTGAATAAGTAGAACTAAATTCTCTTAATACACGTTTTAAAGCATAAGCAGTTAATTCTTGATCAGTAACAGTAACTTCCTCATGAATTTCAAGAGGAACAATTCTCCAAAATGAACCACTAGCACTGATTTTACAGTTTTGTACGGCGATCATACATTTTCTAGTTTGTCCATCATATTTTTCAAGCCAACTTAAATCCTTTCCATTAGCTGTAGTGTAAGCATAGAAAGAATTAATACCATTTAAATCATTAAAGTAATAATTAACAAAACCATTTCCAGGTACTTTCTTGATTGTTGCAGTTACTTCATAAACATTAGAAGTAATGTTTTCAGACACACTTGTTAAAGCTAACTCTTCGATTGATGATTGTTTAACCCCACTTGTAGGTAGAGCATTACCACTAGTGATAACTTCAACACTGCTTGCGACAATTTGACGAGCTCCAGTATATCCAACTATTTCTGCTGCTGACTTTGATGCTTCATCAATATACATAGTGTAAGTACCTTTTACGATTACTTCTTCACCAAACATTACAGTTTCAGCGTCACTACTTGAATAAATGTAGATGGCATCAGTTTTATCAAATACATAAAAACCAACGGGAACATTCTTTTCTGTACCATTAATAATTCTTGAAACAATACCACGGATTGTTACTTCGGTATCTTTTTCTAAAGTTTTTACTTTTGAAATACTCATATATGAAGGAGCCGGTAAAGAAGCAATGGTAATTGTATATTCTTTAGTCTTCTTATAACCATCAAGTTCAAAAGTAACTGTTAAAGTAACACTCTTACTAGTCTCACCAAGAGTTACCTTTCCTTCATTTGTTAAGGCATCTTCATCAGATGATTGGTAAGTAAGCTTAACGCCACTTATAGTTGTAACAAAATTTAAGTCAGTTGAAACATTGCTGAGATCAGTATCTTGAAATAATTGATTAATTACTTCATCAACTTGTTTAATCTTAGCATCATCTGGATTCTTACAAGATACAAAAGCAAAACATGTAACTAGTAAGAAAAGAAATGTTAAAAATTTTTTCATGTTTTTTTCTCCTATTTTTAAATTTTAGTTTGCTAAAAGACTTAGCAATATAATTATACCTTATATATGTTTTTAGTTCTTTAGTTTTATACTAGAAAACGCTTTATTAAAAAATCTTTGCTGGTGCAATTTCTTGAAAAATATTTATGAAAACGTTATAATATTGTTGATAAGGAAGGTAAGACAATGAAAAACATCAAAACTTTTACAAAATACTTAAGCTTATTCTTGTTTATTATGACCCTTTGTTTAATAACTAGTTGTAAAAAACATGAAGATGAAAATCCGATTGATCCCGATGATGAAATCGAAGAAATTACATTTGTACTTCCATCAACCTTAAAAGTACATGAAACTCACAAGATTGTTGGGATTGAATCTGATTATGAAGTAAAATCAACAAATGATGAAATCATCAAAGTACATGATGACTATACTTTAGAAGCCTTAGGCGTAGGTAAAGCTATCATTACAATCACATACGTAAAAAATCAAGAAGTATCAAAAAAATATACTATTGAAGTTCTTGATGAATTAAGCGTTGGACTCCCTGATAAAATAAATCAATATGCTTTATTTGAACCACTTGTAACCTCACTTGCTGAAGGTGAACTTAAAGACTATGCTCTTAAGTCAAGTGATGAAAGCATCTTAAAAGTTGTAAATGGAAAACTAGAAGCTCTTCAAGCTGGTAAATCAACCATTACAGTTACTCGTGGTGATTTTACATATTCAAAAGAAATTGAAGTAGAATATGATGAAGATGCTATGAAAGTAGATCTACCTGAAACTCTTGCATGCTACAATATGGTTGAAGTTCTTGTGTATATTGAAAATAGAGGCTATGTAAAAGATTTTACAGTAACTTCATCTAATACAAGATCAATCAAATATAATGCTGGTTACTTAAATAGCTATCGTGTAGGTGAATCTACCATTGAAATTACTTATGGTACAATTACTAAAAAATATACCATCAATGTTATAAATGAATTATATTTAGAAGTACCTGAAGAAATCCGTGTATTTGATAAAGTTGATATTAAATATAGTAATGCAATGAAGAAAAATATGAGTGACGCAGTAATTACATCAAGTAATCCTGAAATCTTAAATATCATTGATAAAAACCAAATTGAAGGTCTTGCTCCAGGAACTGTTACTATAATTTTAGAGTTTGATGGTATGAAAATATCAAAAGAAGTAAAAGTTACAACAGGATATAAGTATGAATACAAAAATGCTTTACTTCCAGCCCAAGAAACTATCATGAAAGTAATCGATTACTTGAATAATGAAGTTACTAACTTTACTTTATCAACAACAAATAATGATATTATCAAAATTGAAAACAATAAAATCACTGCTTTAAAAGAAGGTACTGCAACTCTAACTATTGAAATTGGTGAATTTAAAGATGAACTTGAAATCATGGTTATCGGTATGGAAGTTTCAGCCGCATCAACAATGAAACGTGGTGGAATTCAAGATTTAAGTATTAACTTTACACCTAATACTTACAGTGAAGGATATACTTTAGAAAGTAGTAACCCTGAAATCATTGAAGTAGTAGAAAAAAATCGTATTCGTGCCTTAAAACCAGGTAGTGCAGATATCGTTGTTGTATCAGTAAGTGGTTTAAGAGAAACCTTAACAATCACTGTAGAAGATGTTTACTACTCAATTACATTTAATATCACTGATGAAGAAAAAGCCTTACTTCCTGAAGGCTATCTTGAAAATCATCAAAAATTCTCTGTTGATGATCTTCCAATTGCCCTTCCTAATATGGAAAAAGAGATGAGTTCTTTCTTAGGTTGGAAAATCAACAACAATAGTCAAGACTATGATTTAGAAGATTTAACTTTTGAAATCCCTGTTGGTACTAACTACAATGTAACTTTAACATCTGTATGGGGTAACTCTCATATTGAGTTATATCATGAAAATGTTCAAGTAATTGAACCAGAACAAACCTTAAAACTTCTTGTTAAAACCTTCATGATTCCAAAAGGCATTGATGTAAATAACCTTGTTTGGGAATCAGCTAATGAAAAGATTGCAATCGTAAAAGATGGTATTGTAACTGGCGTTAGCGATGGTACCGTTTTAATTAAAGTAAGTCTAAAAGAAAAACCAAATATTAACACAACAATAGGAGTAACAATTATGAGTAACATGAAGGAAATGGATGAATTATTAAATTACTTTGTTGAAAATGCTATTGATGAAGTAATCGCCAAGAACATTACAGTAACAGGATATCAATTTATCTATCAACATCGTTTACTTGGTAGTGTTACAAAATACTTATTTACTCCATTTGTGGTAAATAATGATTTCTATCCAATTCCATCATCTAATGCCAACCGTCCAGGAGTTGTTTATCCTAAGTATTACATTACTGTTCATGATACAGCCTCAGCTGCGGAAACTGCCGATGGAAAAGCTCATGCAAGATACGTTACAGAAGGTGGCGGCGGAACTTCATGGCATTATTCAGTTGGTAATGATGGTATTTATCATCAAATTCCTGATAATGAAAATGCATATCATGCAGGTGATGGTGGAAGACCATACATTCTATATGAAACTGGTGTAAAAGCAGAAGACACAACTAAACTTCCTGTAGTTACTATCAGTGAAGATGGCTACTATGAAATCAATGGAACTAAGACTAAAGTATTAGCACCAACTAATGATGGTAAAATTCTAACAACTAAAGATATCAATGATGTTGGTATTCGTACAGTAGTTCAAAATGGTTACTACTATATTGGTAATACTTATTACAATACAACATATCATAAAATATCTAATGCTGGTGGAAACAATAACTCAATCGGTATGGAAACAATGGTAAATAAAGGTTCTGACTTATACTTAACTTGGCATAATACTGCAAAACTTGTAGCTAACTTAATGTATCAAAACAATTTAGGTATTAACGATGTTCGTCCTCACCATTTCTTTAGTGGTAAGAACTGCCCTCAAACAATGCGTGATAACGGTTTATGGGATAACTTTATTACAATGGTTCAATTTGAATATGATGTTTTAACTAAATATAAAGATTATGAAATTACTTTTGAATCTCATGATTTAGAATATGTAAATAATGTTGGTCGTGTAATTAAACAAGATAAATACACAAAAACTGTTACTTACACCATTACAGTAACTAAGAATGGAGTATCAAAATCAGTAACATTATCATCTAATATTCCAGGTAGTTTAGACCTAAAAGACATCATGTAAAATAAAAATATAGACTTTTTCAAAACCTTAGGCTTTTGGGAAAGTCTTTTTTTTAAAAAAAGTATGAAAACGCTTGCTAAAAAATGTTAAAAGTGCTATAATAAGGTGTAAAAATAATGAAAGGAAAAGGAGAAAAATATGCTAAACTTTAGAAAAAGAATTTTCTTATTTTTAACACTCATTATGACTGCTTTATGTTTAGTAAGTTGTACAGATGTAAAAAATACAGTTCGTATTAATTTCGAAGAAGATGAATACACTGTAAGAATGCAATCTACTTTAACAGTTAAACCAGTCATTAAAGCTTCTGCCGATTTCGACATGAATGGATTTGAAGTAGTTTATGAATCTTCAAATGAAGATGTTGTACGTTACGTTAATGGTATTTTATATCCTGTTAGCGAAGGCGAAGCACAAATTAAAGCTTATTGGAAGGATAAAGATGTAATCTTTGATAAGGCTACAGTTAAAGTTATTAAACCTGCTTTACCAGAATTACTAGTTGAAGATCCTATCAATGTATTGAAAAACGATGAGGTTCTACTACCTTACACTTTATATAAAAACTACACTGATGCTAAAGCAACATTCAAAGCTTTAACACCTGAAATCGCAACAATCGATGAAACAGGTAGAGTTAAAGCTCTTAAAGTTGGTCAAGCTCTATTTGAAGCAGTAGTTAGTGACTACGCAGAAACAAGTGAAGTTTATACAATAAAAGTTAACGTTGTTGAATCTGACTTCTCTATCAAGTATGTTCTTGATGGTGGTGTAAATGCTGAAACTAACCCTGTTGGTTACAACACTTTAGATTGCCCTATTGAACTTGCTCCTGCAACAAAAGAAGGTTATGACTTTGTTGGTTGGAATTTAGATGGTCAAATCGTTAATGAAATTCCTGCTAATACTACAGGTGATCTTGTACTTGTAGCAGTATGGAAAGCTATTGAATACAAACTTGAATTTGACGTTGATGGTGGTGTATTTGAAGGTGACCTACCTACATCTTATACTGCTGATTTACTACCTCTTGCTCTTCCAACTTTAACAAAAGAAGGATATGAATTCCAAGGTTGGAAACTTGACAAAGCTGTAGTTACTGAAATTAAAGAAGGTACTACTGGTGATTTAACACTTAAAGCTGTATGGAAAGCTCTTGAATGGAATGTTTCATTCGATCTTGATGGTGGTGAATTCCCTGGTACATATGCAACAAGAGAAGAAATGGTAAATGACTTTATGAAAGACTTTGGTGCTTTCGCAAAGATCGACATGACTACTCCTGCTCAATACTGGGCTCAAGATCCTGCTAGAACAAACTTCTGGAAAGATGCAAAAATGCATGCTAAATGGTCTTGGATCTTCAAAGCATTAATTCCTTTTGCAAAAGCTCAAGGTATTGATACTAAGTATTTAGCTGGTATGAATGCAGACCCTATCTCAATCATAACATATGCAACTCAAAACGTAGCTATCTACTTATTAGGTATTAACAATGCTAAATGGAATGAAACTTATAAAGCAACATATGGTGGCTTAGCAAGTAAATGGACTACAGTTGACTGTACAAGTGAAGCTGTATTAAATAGTTGGGTTCAATATGTTGGTGTTAAGACAACTCGTAACACTGATGAAGAATTCGTTCTTCCTACACCTGCTAAACCTGGTTATGATTTCGCTGGTTGGTTCGATGCTGAAGATAATAAAGTTGAAACAGTTGCTGCTGGTACATTAACTGATGTTGCTGTAAAAGCTAAATGGACTCTTGCAAACTACAATATCAACTTTGATTATGCTGGTGGTACACTTGTTGGTAAATATGCAACAAGAGAAGACCTGGTAAATGACTTTATGAAAGACTTTGGTGCTTTCGCAAAGATTACTATGACTACACCTGCTGAATACTGGGCTTCTGATTATAAGACAAGTTTCTGGAGAGATGCAAAGATGTATGCTAAATGGTCTTGGATCTTTAAAGCATTAGTTCCACTTGCTAAATCTCAATATCAAGAAACAACATACTTAGATAATATGCTTGCAGATCCTATCTCAATTTCTGGATATGCAACTCAAAACGTAGCTATCTACTTATTAGGTATTAACAATGCTAAATGGAATGAAACTTATGCTTCAACATATAAAGGTTTATCTAGTAGATTTACTACTGTTGATTGTACAAGTGAAAAAGCATTAAATAGCTGGATTGAATATGTTGGTGTTAAATCTACATATACAATCTTTGATGAAGTTACACTTCCAACTCTAACAAAAGAAGGTTATACATTTGTTGGTTGGTTCAATGGTGACCAAAAGGTTGAAAAAATTGCTGCTGGTACATATGGAGAATTAAATTTAGTTGCTAAATTTGAAGGCAATAAATATGAAATTGAATATGTATTAGAAGAAGGTGCAACACTTCCTGAAGGTGCTGCAAAAGAATATGTATTTGGTACTGGACTTGCTACACTTCCTGTTCCAACAAAAGAAGGTTATGATTTCTTAGGTTGGTATGAAGGTGAAACTAAAGTTGAAACTATCGCAGCTGATAGAACTGGTAAAGTTACTTTAACTGCAAAATTTGAAAAGAAAGCCGAAGTTACTGAATATGAAATTACTTATAATCTAGACGGTGGAACTCTTCCTGAAGATGCTCCTACTAAATACACAAAAGGCGTTGGTCTTGCATCACTTGTAACTCCAACAAAAGAAGGTTACACATTCTTAGGATGGTACTTAAATGGTGAATTAGTAACTGCTATTAGTGCTTCTCAAGAAGGTAACATTACTCTTGAAGCTAGATGGGAAGAAATCGTTCAAGAAGAAGAATATGAAATTACTTATGACTTAGATGGTGGTTCTTGGCCAGTAACTAAGATTGAATCATATGAAGACTTTGCTGCTGCATTCGCTGCTGCATATTCTGAATATGTTGGTAAAGAAGTTACTCCTGAAACTTTCATGGATGTATCTTTCAACTATGGTAATTTAGATGATTTCTTCGACAATGCTAAATACTCTGCTGATTGGGCATGGGTTAGAACATTTGTTGTTGAATATTGTAACAAAACTGATAACCAATATAAATCAAATATTGCTGATAAGACTGCTGATTATCATAACACAATCTTAAGAGCAAACGTTCACGGATTTATTAATCAAGCACAATGGTCAAAATGGCCTGCAAGTGCTAACTATTCAAGTGTTAAATTTGAAGACTTCCAAGACAAAGTTCCTGGTGGAAAAACTATCGCTGGTCCTGATAAATATGTAAATACTAAAGGTGCTACATTAGTTACTCCTGTTAAAGAAGGATTCGACTTTGCAGGTTGGATTTGTGGTGATGAAATTATTACTGAAATCGCTGCTGGTACAACTGGTAACTTAACACTTAAAGCTAAATGGCGTGCATCTTCAGGTGAACAAGGCGTTATCCTTGTAGGTCCTGAAAGAGCATACAAGACAATTGATGAAGCTATGGCAGTTGCAATGCCTGGTGATGTAATCAAACTAGATGCTGGAACTTATGAAGGCGGAACAATCACTGTTGCTAATGTAAAATTAGTTGGTCCTAATGCTGGTATCAACCCTGTTAACACTACAAGAAGTGCAGAAGCTATCATTACTGGTGATATCACTGTTGCTGCAAACTATGTAACAATCGATGGTATTAGATTAACTGGTAAAGCTCGTATTGTTGGTTCTGCTAACGGTATTGAAGATTTAACAATTACTAATGTTCACATTTTTGAATGTGCTCTTAATGAAACTTCTGCAGACTCATCAAATGCTCCTTTCTACTTCTATACTTCACAAGAAAATGCTGAATTTAAGAATATTGTTATTACAAACTGCTTAAATTCTGATACTAAAGAAGGAAGAGGCATGATCCTTTATGGTGCTCATATCAATGGCTTAACTATGAAAGATAACAAATTCGTAGGTAAGAGAATTAACTATAACGATGGTATTAAAATCGACAGTAATGCTGGCTGGGGTATCAAAGGTAAAGTTGAAATCGTAAGTAACCATTTCGAAAACTACGCTCAATATGTAATTTGGGTACGTCTATATGGCGATGGTGAATATGATATTCAAAACAACGTATTTATTAACAATGGTCAAACTGCTGGAAGCCATGCTGCTATATCATTTATTACATATAAAGGTGATGGTGGAAAAGTTAGTATTAACTTTATGTACAATACAGTTGACAACTCTTACATGGCTGCAAGAATTGACAAGGCTGATCGTACAGCTGAAAATTTAATCGTACATATTAACTATAATAAGATTAAAAATTGTAAAGCTTCATACTACGTAAAGAATGCCAATGCTTTCAACGTAGATGCTGCAAACAACTATTATGACAAAACTCCAGTTGCTCAAATGTTTAGTGGTGCTGTTTGGGAACCTTACTACACTGATGAAGATAAAGTTCCTCTATGGGGTCAACCTTTAACATTCAAAGCAATTAATTATGAACTTGACGGTGGTGAATTAGATGAAGCTGCTCCTAGATCATTTGATTCTACAACAGGTCTTTCTGTTCTTCCAATTCCAACAAAACGTAATCGTATTTTCGTTGGTTGGTTAATGAATGGTGAATTCGTAACTAGCATTCCTGCTGGTACTGATACTGCTGTTACATTAACAGCTGTATGGCGTGAAGACGCTATCTATGTAAGTAAGAATGGTGAAAGCTATGCTGTTGCAACTTTAGCAGAAGCTATCGCAAAAGCAAAAGCTGGCGACAAGATTATCGTTCTTGCTGGTGTATATGAAGAAAACATCACAATTAGTGTTGCTAACTTAACTCTTGTTGGTGTTAACCAAGGTATCAACCCTAACACTGGAACAAGAGGTGCTGAAGCAATCATTAAAGGTGTTATTACAATTACTGCAAGTGCTACTGACCTTACAATTGATGGTTTAGCATTTACTGGTAATGCAAAAGTTAAAAACGCTTCTAATAATGATACAATTAGTGGATTAACATTCCAAAACAACGTTGTATATGATATGGAAGCTACAACTGCTTGGATTTTAAATAGATATCAAATGGATGCCTTCTTAGAAATCAAAGTTTCTGGTGGATCATCTAATAATATCGGTGTTTATAACAACAAGTTTACAAACGTTGGTAATGTTAACGTTCTAGTAAACAGAGTTGAAAACTTAAGTGTTGATGGTAACGTATTTAAAGACTTCGGTCGTGATGCCATTCGTTCTGAAGGTGGTTACTCTTATGGAATCTTAGCATTCACAAACAACCATTTCGAACAAACAACTGCTGGTCATGGTTATGCTGGTATCTTCACATATTCAATCGCTGGTGGAGCTGGCACTAACGCTAAAGCCGTAGTTAGAGGTAACACATTTGTTAAAGTTGGTTCAAATGATACTTCAATTGCTCCATACAATGGTGCATTAATATCACACGTATACCAAGAAAATCAATTAGCATGGATCGTTGAAGATAACGTATTTGATCATTGTTCAAATATTATGTGGCTTCGTAACAATGGTGCTAAAGAATCTACTTGGTCTTGTACAGTTCAAAATAACCAATTCTTAGGTATTCCTCAAACTTATTACTTTGGAACATATCGTGGTACTGATACTGCATCTACAAATCCACATCTTGCTGTATTTGGTGCTAACTACTATGAAGATAATGATGGTAATGTAATTACTGACTTAACTCAATATGCTGATATGTTTAAACACTTAAAGACTTATGGAACAGCTCTAGCTACAAAACCTGGTGAAGCAACAGTTGAAGCATATGAATTCTGGAGAATTTCATATGACCTAGATGGCGGTACTGCAAAAGGTCTTGTAACTCATTACAATAGAGAAACTGGCGCTATTAAACTTCCTACTCCTACATGGAATATTTACCATGAATTTAAAGGATGGACATTAGATGGCGTTACAATCACAGAAATTCCTGAAGGAACAAAAGGAGACTTACACATCGTGGCTGTTTGGGAAGAAATCGAAGGTAACCCTGTTACAATTGAATTTGAATTAAACGGTGGTAACTGGAACTATTCATCATTTGATGAAATTAGTTTAGATTTATTAAAAGATTACAACACTTATGGTGGAACAAACTATACACAAGACAATGTACCATCAGGTGCATGGGAAAACATCAACGTTCATACATTCTTCTATAGTGAAGGTATGTCTGAAAAATGGGGATGGCTTGCTGAATGGCTTGGTCAAGTAGGTGGAACTCCTAACAAAGCTGCATGTACAGCTCTTACAACAAAAGCAACAGTTGAAGAATTCAATGCTGCTAATGGAAACTACAAATATGCTGTATCTTATGAATTTAGAGCATTCATGAAGGGTAGTTCAGTTACATCTAATGGTAACTATAAGACTAGTGATTATAGTGACCCACAATTAAGAGAACAAGTTTGGGAACCATATAATGCAACTGTAAAAACAACTCTTGATACTACAGAAGGTAAGATTCTTACTCTTCCAACTCCTAAGAAACCTTTCTTAACATTCGTTGGATGGTATGACAATGCTGAATTTACAGGTGATCCTGTTACAACTATTACTGTAGGTGCAACAAATCCTAAATATTATGCTAAGTTTATCGACCCTAATCCTGTAACTGGTATTAATATTCTTAATGGTATAACTGAAACTAAACGTTTCACTGAATTACAATTACAATGGGAAGTATTACCTGGTAATGCAACAAATAGAGATGTTAAATTCCTTGTTAGTGATTCTAAGATTGCTACTGTAACATCTGAAGGTTTAATCAACTTCTTAGTTGCTGGTACAGTTACAATTAAAGTTGTTTCTAGCTCAAATCCAAGTATTTATGCAGAAATGACAGTTAATGTATATGTTCCTCAACATATCGAAGGTTCATTCAAGACTAACTCATATGTAGTTTTAGGTCAAACTATTGAACTACTTGCTGAAGTTATGAATGGTGAAGGCCAAATCGAATGGACAAGTAAAGATGAATCAATCGCAACAGTAAATAATGGTATCGTTACTCCAGTTAAAGCTGGTACAGTAACTATCGTTGCATCCCTTGTTGGTGCTCCAGAAGTTAAACTTGAATATGTAGTTGTTGTTCTTGAAGAAATGCCTGAAGGTGTTCTTGAATACTTATTAAGACAAAATAATAGTAATATCTTCTTAAGATCTGAACTTGGTATCGGTGCTGGTAACTATGCTTATTATTCAGACATCTTAAGTAGTGTATCTAAATTATTATTCGTTGACTATATAGTTGATAAAACATACTATCAAGAAACTCCTACTCGTAATAATCATGGTGGCGTAAGAACTGGTGCGTTAGAATTTATCACTGTTCACTACACTGGTAATATGGCTGCAGGTTCATATGCATCAAGTAATGCTAACTACTTCACTAACTTATCAACTGATTCTTCAATTCACTATGTAACTGGTAATGAAGGTATCTATGCTTGTTATGATGAAAAATATGTAACATGGCATGCTGGTGATGGTACTGATACTCCATTTGAATGGTATCCAACAGGTGTATTAGTAAAAGAAGATGATCCAACTCGTCCAGTTGTAACTATTACAGCTAACTCTAAGTTTGCGATCAATGGTACTGAGTCAATCGTTCAATGTCCTAGTGGTAAGTCACGTGTTTGGGATCCAGTTACTAAGAAAATGGTAGATGGTCCTGAAGTTATTCCAACTGATAGTAAATATCTTACTGATTTAGGTCCAGCTGTTAAAGTTGTTGATGGTCAATACTACATTGGTAGAACATGGTGGTGTACTAGTCAAGTTGCTGAAGGACGCGTATGTTCTTTAGGTGGTAACTTAAATAGTATCGGTATTGAAACTGCATGTAACGAAGGTTCTGACCTATGGTTAACATGGCAAAAGACTGCACAACTAGTTGCTGACTTAATGATTAGATATAACCTTGACATCGAAAGAGTTAAAGGTCATAACTTCTACTCAGCAAAAGATTGTCCTCAACCAATGCTTGAAAATGAAGATGAAATTTGGTGGGAATTTATCGATCTTTGTAAGGCAGAATATGAAGCAATGTCTACTTATAAAGGCTGGAAGTTCACAATGGTATCAAATAATCCTGATATCGTTGATAACACTGGTCGTGTAATCAATCAACCTGAATATGACACATGTGTTACATACACTGTAACTTGTGTTAACGGTGAAGAAACTAAGACTATCACTCTTTCTTCAATGGTTCCTGGTTATTACAGAAATCTTGCACGTGGTGAAAGATAGAAATTAACAAAAAAGGCGGTTATAGTAAAACTATAATCGTCTTTTCTTATTTAAAGAATTGAAAAAAATTTTAAAATGTGGTATATTAATAATTGAAGTGTGGGGCCCTCTACTATTAGTTTTACTAATATAATAATAGAAGAGGAGTGTTTATGAATATTAAAATAGAACTAGATGATTCATTAAAAATGTATAATCCATTATGTACAATTAATGATCAATTAATTGAAATTAACAAATTAGAAGAATTAGATATCGAAAAAAACTGTAAATTAACACTTAATTTCACAATAAAAGAAAATAAGGAAAAAGAGAAATTAGTAAAACGAATTAGTAAAGCTATTATCTTATTATCATCTTTTCTTAAAAAAAGTGATTACCTAACAACTAAAGCTACAGAATATACTAATACTTTAGAACTTGAAACCATTCAAGAAGATGTGACTTTAAAGTATACATTAGATAATGAAAATACTTTAAATGTAAGTAGTGATCACTCAAATGTAATTTTAAATGAAACAGTAAAAACGACTAATCTTTCATATTTAGAAAAAAGCCGAAAGTTAGTGCTTAAGACCTTTTCAATTACATTTGCAGTTTTAACACTTATTATTATTAGCATTCTTGGTGCAGCTATCTTTAATGGCAGTATCTTAGTCTTTCTACTTGGTGCTATAATTAGTATTTTCTTAGTGGTAATCTCCGTAGTTTTCACAAGAAGACTTGACAAAGAATAAAAATTTTAAGTATGTTTAAGGTTTAAATGCTATAATGCTTACAAGGTGGTGAATAATATGCGTTTATTACTTGTAGAAGATGAAAAAGCATTATCAAATGCTTTAGTTACAATCCTAAAACATAACAATTACTCGGTTGATGCTGTGTACAACGGAGCTGATGCCTTAGATTATCTTGATTCAGAAATTTATGATGGTGTAATTCTTGATATCATGTTACCGAAAGTTGATGGAATAACGGTACTTAAAACAATTAGAGCCAAAGGAAACAAAATACCGGTATTACTCCTAACGGCGAAGTCAGAAATCGATGATAAGGTATCAGGCCTTGATTCAGGAGCTGATGACTATCTTACCAAACCATTTGTGACCGAAGAACTCCTTGCTCGTTTAAGAGCCATTACTCGTCGTCAAAAAGACATTCAAGATAATTCACTAAAATACTATGATTTAAAACTTGATAGAGTAAGTTTTGAATTAATCTCTACCAAAGGTAAAGTCTTACTTACCTCAAAAGAGTTTCAAATTATGGAAATGTTCTTAAAAAATCCAACCATGATTATATCTGTAGATATCTTTATGGATAAAGTCTGGGGATTTGATAGTGAAACTGATATGTCAGTTGTTTGGACTTATATTTCATATCTAAGAAAAAAACTAAAACTTATTGGATCAGCAGTTAGTATTAAAGCTGTAAGAAATATTGGCTATACTTTGGAGACAAAAGCATGATTAAAAAACTAAGATTTAAAATTATTATTGTTATGATGATTGCGGTGGTGGTTGTTTTATCAGTAATTATTGGTGGTATTAACATCAAAAACTATCATGATTTAACGAAAAGAGCTGACAGTACATTAGAAATCTTAAAGATTAATGATGGTAAGTTTCCTCAAAAACCAATACCTGGCAGTAATAATCCTTTTGAAATGTCACCAGAACTCCCATTTGAAAGTAGATTCTTTACCATAACCTACAATGAATCAAAGGAAGTATTAGAAGTAAACATTGATAAAGTTGCTTCCATTAATAAAGATGAAGCCATCACATATGGTAATAAAGCCATCAAAAATAAAAAAACTAAAGGATTCATGGATTCTTATCGTTTTCTTGTTGTTGAAAAAGAAAATCAAACATCAATGGTAATTTTCTTAGATTGTAACCGAGAATTAGATAGTTTTAGTAAAGTTCTTAATACGAGTATTATAATTAGTATTATTGGTGTTTGTGTAGTTTTTGTCTTAGTCTTAATCTTTTCAAAAATTGTGACTAAGCCAGTTGTTCAAACCTACCAAAAACAAAAAAGCTTTATAACTGATGCTTCTCATGAACTTAAGACACCACTTACGATCATCAACGCAAGTTGTGAAATTCTTGAATATAACAATGAAGATAATGAATGGATTAAAACCATCAAAGATCAAACTAAACGTTTAACCGATCTTACCAATAAACTTGTCTTTTTATCCAAAATGGATGAAGAGTCAAAAAAAGTTATGATGACAGACTTTAGCTTAAGTGAAGTAATGAATGAAGTAATTACTACCTACCTACCATTATCCGTAACAACCAATAAAAAAATCATCTACAACATTTTACCAAATGTCTCAATGACAGGTGATTTAGGGATGATCAAGGAAATGTTAAATCTTCTCATTGATAACGCCTTTAAATATTCAAGTAGTAATAGTGATATTGAAATTAACTTAAAAACCCAAGGAAAGTCAAAAATAATTACCATGTCTAACCTTGGAGAAAACCTACCAAGCGGTGATTTAAAGGTTTTATTTGATCGTTTCTATCGTTTAGATTCATCACGTAATAGTGAAACTGGTGGCCATGGAATTGGACTTTCAGTTGTAAAAGCAATCGTCGAACTTCACAAAGGAAAAATAACTGTCTTCTCAGATACTAAAAAGATAACTTTTACCATTATCTTTTAAGCGTGATAACAATTAAACAAACTTAAAATTTTTTAACAAACGTGTGAAAAAGCTAAAAGATTAAAATTTTAGATAACTAAAGAATTATACTTACCTTACTAAATTAGCAATGTAGATATAATCCTAATAGTCATCTAGGATTTTAGTCTTTTTTTATATATTTTTAAAAATATTTAATTTTTTAAACTTCGTTTTAGGTTTGAATATTATAATATTGGTGTGTTTAGGAGGAATCAATATGAAAAAGCATAAATTTCTATTAATTTTATCAATTCTATTAATTATGATTACAATCACAGGATGTGGTACAACATCTAATGAATGTAGTAATGGTCATACCTGGGATGATGGTGTAGTCCAAAAAGAAGCTACATGTGAAGATACAGGTACAATCCTTTATACATGTACAGTATGTGAAAAAACAAAGACGGAATCAATCAAAGCTCTTGGTCATACTCCAAGTTCTACTTGGACTGTCTCTACAAATACTCATTATCACATTTGTACAAGATGTGGAGCAACCTTAGATGAAGAAAATCATTCCTATGATGAAACAACTAAAACTTGTATTTGTGGTAAGAGTGAAGAAGAAGATACTGGTTATACAGTAACATTTAGTATAGATGATAACGTTCAAATCATCATTTATGAAACTCAAGATACATCTGGAGAAGGTACTATATATAATAAGGAAGAAACCTTTTTCGCAAGACTTTCAACTGGTGAAGTTTCATCATCAGGTGATGCTCAAGTAAACTTTAAAGTTGTAGTACCTGATGGTTATATAATTGATACCATTACAATTAGTCCAAGTGCATACAAAAATATTAAAACCATTGATACTTTAACTTATCGTGTAACTAAAGTTACTGGTAATATCGAAATAGCTGTAACAATTAAAGAACAACAAACAGTTGAAGAAACTTACTTTATTACGGAAATTAGTGAAACTTCTGCGACACTAACTCACAATGATGAAGTTTTAACCTTTAGTTTCCCACTTGGTACAACCTATCAAGTAAATCAAGAAACTGGTGCTTTAACTTTAGCTTTTAGTGAAGTATCAACTGAGGAATTAACTTTCAGCTTTAGTGGTAACTTACTTGGATCATTAATCTTTAATGTTAATGAAGAAAATGACATTGTAATTGAACTTTCAAATGTAAGTATTATAAGTGAAACAAATACTCCAATTTATATCTTAAGTGCTGGTAATTGTGATATTTCTGCGAAAAAAGGAACTGTTAATGAAATTACTGACAATCGTGAAGCAGTTGAAGATATGAAAGGAGCAATCTATGCAACATGTGATTTAAAGCTAAAAGGAACTGGAACTCTAAATGTTTATTCTAAAAATAATAACGGAATTCAAACTAAAGATGATTTAGAAATTCAAAAATTAACCCTTTTAGTAAATGTTTGTGACAATGCTTTAAAAGGAAATGATAGTGTTACAATTACATCTGGTAACTTAACTTTGATTGCGAGAGTTGGTGATGGTATTAAAACATCTAATACTGACCTTTCAAGTAAAGGAAAACAACGTGGTACAATTACTATTAATGGCGGAACCATTGACATCTTTGCTGCATGTGATGGTATTGATGCTTCCTTTGATGTAATCATCAACGGTGGTACAATTAACATTTATACTGATAAGTATTCAGAATACTCAGAAGAAGTAATTAAAGTTACCGAAAGTATTTACTACATTCGTTCTAATACAACAAGTTATAAATATTCAATTTATTATTACAATACCGAAACTGATGGTGTATGGGTAAACGCTGAAACATCATATACTACAAAATCAAATGGTCGTGAAAACTATTATTACTATAAAATAAATAAACTTTCTGAATATAGTTATCTAAAGGTTTATGTGTATAACGCAAATCAAGAAAGTGGTCAAAATACTAATTACTATAAAGTATCATCACAAATGACTCTAAATAATAACTATGATACAATCGCTTTTGGTACAACTGGCCGTCCTGGAAGTACTAGTCAATCATTTAGTTGGACAACATACTCAACAACTACTCCTGGTGGTGGTATGGGACCAAATGATCAAGGTAATACTGATAAAGGTGATTACTCAACTAAAGGTATTAAAGCTGATAATGAAATTACTATCAATAATGGCACTATCACCATCAAATCATATGATGATGCTATGCATACTAACAATGATAATACTTTAGAAAGTGGAGTAACTCCTACTGGTAATATTACAATTGTTGATGGTACAATTACCTTATATTCAAATGATGATGCTATTCATGCTGATGGCACCGCAATAATTAATGGTGGCACCATTATCATTACTAATTCCTATGAAGGTATTGAAGGAGGAAGTGTTGAAATTAATGGTGGTAACATCAGTGTAATCTCAAGTGATGATGGAGTTAATGGTACTAACACAACCGGTACAAGTATTAAAGTTACTGGTGGTACGCTATATGTTTATGCGGGAGGCGATGGCCTTGATTCAAACAGCCAAGACTCATATGGTGGTATCTTATTTAGTGGTGGTAAAGCCGTAATCATATCTTATGGACGTAGTGATTCATCCATAGATACTGAACGTGGTTACACTTATACAGGGGGAACAATCATTGGTATTGGTCTTTCTGGTGGTATGAGCAGTGAATCAACAAACTGTAAAAACTTCTCAAGTGTTGGTACTTCTAAAACTATGAGTTTAACAAAAGATAACTTTCTTAATGTTGAAGATGTTGTTACAATAAAAATTCCTTTCTCGACAAATTCTCTAATAGTAGTTCTTGGATCTACTAATTCCTCAATCTCAACAACAACATCTTCAACTTCACTACTTGATAGTAATGGGGTATGCTGGAAATAATTATAAAAAGGGGATAATAAAATGAAAAAAATTGGAAAATTATGTACATTAATAATAATGTTAATATGTGTAATTATGATTTCCTCATGCAAAGGAAAAACTGCATCCTATGCATGTAGTACAATATATGGAAAAATAACCAAAATAAATGACACAAAAATTACTTTAGTGCTTCTTGATACAACAAATCAAACCCAAGGACCAATGAATCCAAATGGTGAAGAACCACCAACAAAACCAGATGGTGATACAACTAACCCAAGTGGTGAAGAAACTCCACCAACTCCTCCCGATGGAGATTTCAACCCAGGTGAAAATAGAGGTGAAATGAACAATTTCACAGAATCAAGTATTACCATTACCATTGATCTTGCGGGGGTAAGTATTACCAAAAATAATGAAACCATCAATTTAGATGAAATCAAAGAAAATGATATTATTCAAATTGTATTTGATGAATCATCAAATCCTAAATTAGTAAGTTTGATGACTAACGACCCTGGTGATAAACCAGAACAAGAAGTACAACCTAACTAACCAACAAAAGAATTACTTATCTTTTTAAGTAATTCTTTTTATTATATAATAAGGAAGAAATAAATGTAAAATAGTCGTAAAGAAAGTAAAAAGATATTAATTAATATTGTTATATAATAATTAAATATGTTAAAATATAGATATGAAAAGAGGAAATAAAAATGAAAAAAATAAAAATAGGAATTGGATTAATTATTCTAGGTAATCTTTTATATCTTTTAAATGAAATATTTAATTTTAGTTCATCAAACTTTGGTGATTTTATAAATGGATTATTACTAGGAATATCAGTTGGAACTAATTTTGTAGGTATTGTATTAATCATTTTATCAGTTAAAAAAGAGGATGACCATGAAAAACAAAGATAGTTATATGACAATAGGAATGTTTATAGGATTAATACTAGGCTCTTTAATTGGTCTTGTAATTGGAATCATTCAAAAAGATTTAACCTTTTGGCTATGTATTGGTCTTTCTGCAGGCTTATGTCTTGGTATGTTTGTAGGATTACTAATTCCTAAAAAAACTAACAAAAAATAATGGAAACTAGTAAATTAAATAAGATTGCCTAGTTTCTATTTTTTATTGCGATTAATTTGACATAATAACTAAACAAGAGTATAATTAGTATGAAAAGTAGGAAAAGTATAACTAGGAGGTATAATATGATAGAAAGTCCAAATAACGATGGAAAATACATATTTGGTGTATGTAAGGTTGGAGAAAAAGGTCAAGTCGTAATTCCTAAGGAAGCAAGAGAAGTGTTTAATATTAAACCTGGCGATATGCTTGTAATGCTTGGTGACATTAATTCAGGAATTGCGATAGTAAAGACCGATGTCTTTTCAGCCGTTACTGATCAAGTATTTAAAAAATAAGGAAATAAGAAAAGAGGAGTACTATGGAAAATATTATTGAAATTAAGCATTTACATAAATTATTTAAAGATGTACATGCGGTTAATGATTTATCCCTTCATGTAAAAAAAGGTGAATTCTTTGCCTTTTTAGGTATCAATGGAGCTGGTAAATCTACCACCATCTCAATCATGTGTGGAAAACTAAAAAAAGACGAAGGTGAAGTATTAATAAATGGTTATAATATTGATACTGACCTTGACAAAATTAAATCAACAATTGGAGTTGTTTTTCAATCATCAATTTTAGATAAAAACTTATCAGTTAAAGATAATCTTGAAGTAAGAGCATCCCTTTATGGAATTACTGGTGAAGCTTTTAAAAATCGATTGAATGAACTTTCAGAACTACTTGAATTTAAAGATATCTTAAATCGCCCTTTTGGTAAATTATCAGGTGGTCAAAAACGAAGAATCGATATTGCGAGAGCATTAATTAATCATCCAAGTATCTTGATTCTTGATGAACCTACAACAGGACTTGATCCCCAAACAAGAAAACTTGTATGGAATGTAATTCATGAGTTAAGAGAAAAAGAAGGAATAACAGTTTTTCTAACTACTCACTATATGGAAGAAACTGTCGATGCTGACTATGTTGTAATCCTAGATAGTGGAATAATTGTTGGTGAAGGTAGTCCTGTTGAATTAAAAAATAAATATACAGGTGACTTTATTACCCTTTATAACGTAACTGATGATGTTAAAGAATTATTAACATCTCTTGGTAAAACATATGAAAATGTACCAAGTGGAATTAGAATTAGTGTTAAAAACACAGAAGAAGCAACAAACTTAATTATTGAACATCCCGAAATCTTTAAAGATTATGAAATAATAAAAGGTAAGATGGATGATGTTTTTCTAAACATTACAGGAAAGAAACTAACAGAAGGTGATCTAAAATGAAAACATTAGGTACTTTAATTAAAAGAAATATCAAATTATTCTTTAAAGATAAAGGTTTATTCTTTACATCTTTAATTACTCCATTTATTTTGTTAATTTTATATGCAACATTCTTAGGTAAAGTATATCGTGATTCCTTTACTTCAAGTCTTCCTGAAGGCTTTAATCTAAGTGATAAAGTCATTAATGGTATTGTTGGTGGAGAATTATTCTCATCATTGCTTGCGGTAAGCTGTATTACTGTAGCCTTTTGTTCAAACATGTTAATGGTTCAAGATAAGATAACTAACGCCATAGATGACTTCCATGTCACTCCTGTTAAAGCATCTACACTTGCAGTAAGCTACTATGTTGCGACATTTGTTTCAACCTTAATTGTTTGTCTTGCAGCATTTATTGGTTCCCTCATCTATGTTGCGGCCATTGGTGGTTGGTGTTTTTCAGCTCTAGACATAGTATTAATAATTCTTGATATTATTATTCTTGTAATGTTTGGTACTGCCCTTTCTTCAATCATCAATTACTTCTTAACATCACAAGGTCAAGTATCAGCTGTAGGTACAATCGTAAGTTCATGCTATGGTTTCATTTGTGGTGCATACATGCCAATAAGTTCATTCAATGTTGGACTTCAAAAGGTAATTATGTTTTTACCAGGAACCTATGGTACAAGCTTACTAAGAAATCATGCTTTAAGAGGTAGCTTTGAACTAATGGGAAAAGAAGGAGTACCATCAGAAGTAATAACATCAATCAAAAAATCAATAGACTGTAACCTTGAATTTTTTGGACATAATGTTTCAATGCTAGGTTTATATCTAGTAATTTGCTTAACAGTTGTAGGTTTACTTACCATATACATTTTAATCAATAAGTTTGTAAAAAGAAACAAATAAAACTTTAGGATAACACCTAAAGTTTTTTTAAGTTTTTGAAACTTCTTCACTCTTTATTTTTGCTTTTTTGTTTACTTTTTGGTATAATATTAAGACAAGAGAGGATGAAGTTTATGCAACGTTATATGATTAATAAGAATAACTCATATGTTGATTTTGATAACCATATTATCAAAATGATGTCGGAAGATGCTCATCATATGAAGAATGTTATGAGAATGAACATAAATGATAAAGTAATCGTTGTGTATGAAGAAAAGAGTTACCAATGTATAATTTTAACCCTAACAAACAATGAAGTAACTCTTGAGATAGAACATTCTCTTGAAGAAAATAAAGAACTAGATTGTGAAGTTTGTATTGCACAAGGACTAGTGAGAAAAGAAAAAATGGAAGAAGTTATTGATCATATCTCAGAACTTGGAGCAACCCTTTATCAACCAGTTGTTTTAAGAAGATGTAATGTAAAGGTAAGTAATGAAAATATTGATAAAAAACTTATCCGTTTAAATAAAATTGCGAAAGAAGCATCAGAACAAGCCCATCGCTTAAAGGTTTTAGAAGTAAAGGCTCCAATTAGCTTTAAACAATTTTTATCTTTCTCAAAATCATTTGATTTATGTTTAGTTGCTCATGTAGATTTAGATAATCCCCTTTATATAGGTGATGCCATAAAAGATGAAAAACGCATCCTAGTACTTGTAGGACCTGAAGGTGGATTTGATCAAGAAGAATTAGATGAATTAAAAAATAATAATTTTAAAATGATATCACTTGGAAAAAGAGTCTTAAGAACCGAAGTTGCACCAAGTTATATTATGAGTATAATTGATTACTTAAGAGGTGAAAACAAGTGAAATTTAGCGTAATATCGTTAGGATGTAAAGTAAATAGCTATGAAACGGAAGTCCTAATAAATGATTTAAATAACAAAGGATGGGAATACTGCCTAAAAGATGATGATGTTGATGTCATCATTATTAATACTTGTACGGTAACATCGACTAGTGATCAAAAGTCAAGACAAATAATCAGAAGTACAAAAAGAAAACATCCAAACGCAATCATTGTTGCGATGGGATGCTTTGTTCAACTTAATCCCGATGTCGCATCAAACATTGCTGATATCATTATCGGTACAAACAATCGCTTAAAAGTATAT
The DNA here is from genome assembly GCA_934133195.1 of uncultured Bacilli bacterium. Taxonomy (GTDB): domain Bacteria; phylum Bacillota_I; class Bacilli_A; order ML615J-28; family CAG-313; genus UMGS75. Next base: position 35,299 of record CAKPAZ010000003.1, read on the forward strand.
GAACTTGTCAACTCATACCTTAAAACAAAAGATGAAATTGATAGTTTAGTTAAACCCTTATCAATCGTTGAAGATATTAAAAATGTCAAAACATATGAAGAAATGAAACTAAATAGTGTGACTACACACACTAGAGGTTTTGTTAAAATTCAAGATGGTTGTGAAAACTTCTGTAGCTACTGTGCTATCCCTTATTCAAGAGGGGGAATCAGAAGTAGACTACCAGATGATGTTGTAAATGAAATCAAAAGTTTAGTTAAAAATGGAACCAAAGAAGTAATAATTGCAGGGATAAATACTGGTACATACGGTCAAGACTTAGGAAATATTTCTTTAGCAAATCTTATAGAAAGAATCATGAATGAGACCACTTTATACCGTTTACGTCTATCATCCATTGAATTAATGGAGGTAACTGATGAACTTCTTGCGACAATCAAGAAGTATGAATCACGTGTAGCTCATCATCTTCATATCCCTCTTCAAGGTGGATGTGACACAGTCTTAAAGAGAATGCACCGTAAATATCTAACCAAAGATTATGAAGAATTAATTAAAAAGATTCGTTTAATGTTTCCAAACATTGCGATTACGACTGACCTTTTAGCGGGATTTGTTGGTGAAACCATAGATGAATTTAATCAAACATGTGAATTCATCAAAAGAATAAACTTCTCATCAATGCATATTTTCCCATATTCTCGCCGTAAAGGAACTGAGGCAGATAAAATGGAAGGTCATTTAGACCCTAAAGTAATAAATGAAAGAACCCACATTCTGCTAGGTATTGCTGGGGAAATGAAATATAATTATGAAAAACAATTTGTAGGAACCATTCAAAATGTTATTACCGAAACCATCAAAAATGGTTATATGACATCACATAGTAGTAACTATCTTGAAATTGATGTTATCTTAGAAGAAGATATTGTTCCTAATATGATAATAGATGTTGAGATTCTAGATGTTCAAAAAAATAAAATTATTGGAAGGAGAGTAAAACATGAGTAGTTTTAAAGATTATCATCTAAAAAAAGAATTACTAGAAGGTATTAAAGCTATTGGTTTTGAATCACCAACAGAAGTACAAAAACAAGTAATCCCTCGAGCTATGAAAAAAGAAAGCTTGATTGTTCAAAGTGCAACTGGAAGTGGTAAAACTCACGCTTTCTTAATTCCGATTATTCAAAACTTAGATCCAACCTTACAAGAAGTACAAAATGTAATTATCTCACCTACTAGAGAACTTGCTATGCAGTTATATGATGTTTTTATGGAGTTAATCTCCCATCTAGGATATGAAGTAAACGTTCAAAAAGTAATTGGTGGTGGAAATCGTGAAGCCGAGATTAAACGCTTTGAAAAGTCCCAACCACAAATTGTAATTGGAACACTAGGCAGACTTAATGATTTAGTTGTAAACACTAATGTTCTAAAAATACATAATGCTAAAACCGTTGTAATCGATGAAGCAGATATGATATTTGAAGAAAAAGAATTAGTGGAAGTAGATAAGATAATTGGTAAAGTTCAAGGTAATCCCCAATTTTTAATCTTTAGTGCCACCCTTCCCAAAGGCCTAAGATCATTCTTAAAGAAATACCTTGAAAATGCTCAAACAATAGCTCTAGAAGAAAAAAATCTTACAGCCGCAACCATTGAGCATATCATGCTTCAATGTAAAGCTAAAGATAAGAGAAACGTTCTTTTAGACCTACTTAAGATAATTAATCCCTATCTTGCTTTAATATTTGTAAATACAAAAGAAGGTGTCGATGAATTATCGATGTATCTCGCAAAAGAAGGATACCGCGTAGGTAAACTTCATGGAGCAATGGACGACAGGTCCCGTAAACAAATGATTAAACGTATTCAAAACTTAGAGTTTCAATATGTAGTTGCTAGTGATATTGCGGCACGTGGTATTGACATTGAAGGTGTAAGTCATGTAATTAACTTTGACCTACCTAAAGATGTTGAATTCTTCATCCATAGAACTGGACGTACAGCAAGAAACTCCCAAACTGGTATTTCCTATAGCCTTTATGCTTATGAAGATGATGAATATATCAAAGCCCTTCAAAAGAAAGGTTTGATATGTAAATTCTATCAAATCAAAGATGGTGCGTTAATAGAATCAACCTTCAAAAAAAGAGTAAGAAAACTTTCTAAAAATGAAGAGATTGAACAACATATTCATCAAAAAACTCCAATGCCAAAAAAGGTAAAACCAGGTTACAAGAAAAAACGAAATGAAAAAATCAAAAAAGAAATCAAAAAAGCTAAAAAAGAACGTATAAGTGCAATCTATCGTCGTCGTGCTAAAGAAAGAAAAGAAGAACAAGATAACTAGAAAGGAAACGTACCATGAAAATAGGAAGTCATGTAAGTAATAATGGATTTAAAATGCTTCAAGGAAGTGTTGAAGAAGCTTTAAGCTATGGAGCTAATGCCTTAATGGTGTATTTAGGAGCTCCTCAAAATACAATACGAAAACCATATACCGAAATGCATATTGAAGAAGCATTAACATTATGTGATTTAAATGATATAAATCCTGATGATATCATTGTTCATGCTCCATATATTGTAAATCTCGCTCAAAGTGATGACCAAAAGTGGGATTACGCTATTACCTTCTTAGGTAATGAATTAATGGGTACCGCGATGATTGGTGCTAAATATATGGTCTTACATCCGGGAGCTCACGTTGGCATGGGTAAAGACTATGCCATTGAAAGAATTGCTACCGGTATTAACTATATTTTATCAGATACCATCAATTATAATTCAGTAATCTTACTAGAAACTATGGCAGGTAAAGGAACTGAATGTGGAAGAACATTTGAAGAAATTGCTGAAATTATCAGTAAAGTTCATAACAAAAAAAGAATCGGGGTATGTTTAGATACTTGTCATATTAATGATGCTGGTTATGATATAGTTAATCACTATGAAGATGTAATAAAAGAATTTGATCGAATCATTGGTCTAGACTACTTAAAAGTAATCCACCTAAATGATTCCAAAAATCCATGTGGTTCACATAAAGACCGTCATGAAAACATTGGGTTTGGAACTATTGGTTTTGATACATTAATGAAATTTGTAAATGATGAAAGATTTAAGGATATTCCAAAAATCCTTGAAACTCCATATATTCCATATTCAAAACTAGTTAGTTTTGCACCATACAAAGAAGAAATTGAAATGATTAAGAAAGGGGAATTCAATCCTTCTTTAAAAGAAGAAGTATTGAAAAATAATTCAGTTGAATAAGATTAATAAAAATTATATAAAAGAAAGATTAAATGAACAATCTGAAAACAAAATTAAAGAAGCATATCAATTAATGCAAACTTATGCCTCAGATAATGAAGAAATCATTGAAGCAATTGAAGACATCTACTATGGATACCTAGGATATTGTGAAAGTAACAATATTCCTTATGTAGAAGAAGAGTTTCTTGATGAATTAATTACAACTGTAAATGAAATGAATGAAAGATATGCTCAACTTGAAAAAGACTTAGAAAATCCAAGTGATGCGAAAGTACTAAGAGTTAAAGTTTGGTTAAATGACTTAAAATCAAAGTTCAATCGTATAATTGATATTCCAGTATGTTACCGTCTTTGTGATCTTGCTTATACTGTCTTTTATTCATTTAAGATGATTGGTTTCAAACCATTCTCTGTTGAAATTGGTAATGTAACAGCCTACTCTAGAAATGCGGTAGAACCTGAAGAACTTGAAAGAGTACCAATCACTGATGAGGTTCACCTTGTCCATATAGGATTCCAAGAACATGAACTATTTACTATCTACTATGACATGCATCATAAAGATCCATGGGTAATAAAAGGTGAAGTACTTGGCATTCTAGATAATGAGCATCAAATCGACTGTCCTCAAGTAGTAAAAGGAAAAGGTAATGGTGTATTTGAAAATAATCAAGATTTCTTTAATTTACTTGTGACTAAATCAAAAGAAGAAATCATTGAAGAAAATAACCTAGATGAAAAGACTGCTAAATTACTTGATAAAATTAATATGGAAGGCTTCCAAAGAAGAGATTGTAACGAAACTTTAAATGAAGTTTTAACATATTATGTAGATCATTATGAAAATGATGTCGATGAAGACGAAGAAACTATTGATGAATTTTATGGTGATATCGAGATTTAAATAAAATCAGAAGTTGTGTTTTATGAACATAACTTCTTTTTTTAAAGTTAATTAAATTAAGAAAGTCAAACAAAATGCTAATGTAAATATTTCTTAAATTTTCATTAGCAAATATAAAACAAATTATTTCAATTTATGTTATAATTCATTTACATTATTTTTAAAAAAGTATCGAAAAAATAGAGGTTTTTTGACCTTTGTTTTTTATTGTTGAGGGAGGAAAAAAAGATGTTACAAGTAAAAAAACGTGATGGTAAAGTTGTTGAATTCAACATTACAAAAATTGAAAATGCAATAAAGAAAGCTTTTGAAGCCGTTAATAAAGCTTACTCTCAAGATATAATTGAACTTCTAGCTTTAAGAGTTACTGCTAACTTTAATGATAAAGTCGTAAATGGCGTAATCTCTGTTGAAGATATTCAAGACAGCGTAGAAGTTATCCTAATTCAAGCAAGTTATGTAGATGTTGCTAAAGCATATATTTTATATCGTAAACAACATGAAAATATGCGAAACATCAAATCTACAATTCTTGACTATAAAGATGCGGTAAATAACTATTTAAAGATTAATGACTGGCGTGTAAAAGAAAACTCAACTGTTACATACTCTGTTGGTGGTTTAATTCTTTCTAACTCTGGTGCTATTACAGCTAACTACTGGTTATCAGAAATCTATGATTCAGAAATTGAAGCCGCTCACAGAAATGCAGATATCCATATTCATGATTTATCAATGTTAACAGGATATTGTGCTGGTTGGTCTATTAAACAATTAATTCAAGAAGGATTAGGTGGTGTACCTGGTAAGATTACCTCAGCACCTGCTGCTCACCTTTCAACTTTATGTAATCAAATGACTAACTTTTTAGGTATCATGCAAAATGAATGGGCAGGAGCACAAGCTTTCTCTTCATTTGATACTTATCTTGCACCATTTGTAAAAGTTGATAATCTATCATATAAAGAAGTTAAACAATGCATCCAATCTTTCATTTATGGTGTTAACACTCCAAGCCGTTGGGGTACACAAGCTCCATTCACTAATATTACATTAGACTGGACAGTACCAAACGACCTTGCAGAACTAAATGCTATTGTTGGTGGTAAAGAACAAAACTTCAAATACAAAGATTGTGTTAATGAAATGGCAATGGTTAATAAAGCTTTCATCGAAATAATGATTGAAGGCGATGCTAATGGTCGTGGATTCCAATACCCAATTCCTACATACTCAATTACTCGTGATTTCGACTGGTCCCCAACTGAAAACAATAAATTACTATTTGAAATGACTGCTAAATATGGTACTCCATATTTCTCAAATTATATCAATAGTGATATGGAACCTAGTGATGTACGTAGTATGTGCTGTCGTTTACGTCTTGACTTAAGAGAATTAAGAAAGAAATCTGGTGGTTTCTTTGGTAGTGGTGAAAGCACTGGCTCAGTTGGTGTTGTTACTATCAATATGCCACGTATAGCTTACCTTTCTAAGAATGAAGATGAATTCTTTGAAAGATTAACCAAGATGATGGACATTGCAGCAAGATCATTAAAGATTAAGCGTAATGTAATTACTAAACTTCTTGATGAAGGTCTATATCCATATACAAAGAGATACCTTGGAACATTTAACAATCACTTCTCAACAATTGGTCTTGTTGGTATGAATGAAGCTTGTCTAAATGCTAACTGGATTCATGAAGATTTAACTCATAAGAATGCTCAAGAATTCACCAAGAAAGTACTAAACTTCATGCGTGAAAAACTATCTGATTATCAAGAAGAATATGGAGATTTATATAACCTAGAAGCAACTCCAGCTGAATCTACTTCATATCGTCTTGCTAAACACGATGTAAAACGTTACCCTGATATTATTACAGCATCTAAAGATGGTGGAACTCCATACTATACAAATAGTTCTCACCTACCTGTTGGATATACAGAAGATGTCTTCACAGCTCTTGATATCCAAGATGAATTACAAGTTCTATACACATCAGGAACTGTATTCCATACTTTCCTTGGCCAAAAACTTCCATCTTGGGAAGCTACAGCTAAACTTGTAAGAAAGATTGCTGAAAACTATCGTCTTCCTTATTATACAATTTCACCAACTTACTCTGTATGTCCTGTTCATGGATATATCACAGGTGAAGTTTACAAATGTCCTGAATGTGGAAGAAAAACTGAAGTATACAGTCGTATAACTGGATATTATCGTCCTGTTCAAAACTGGAATGATGGTAAAGCTGAAGAATTCAAACAAAGAAAGACTTATGACATTGATCATTCTAGTATTGTTGGTAAAGGTATTCATAAAGAAGAAACTAAACATGAAGAAGTACAACCACTAAATGAAATCTTACTATTTACAACTAAGACTTGTCCAAACTGTAAGATGGCTAAGATGCTTCTTGATAAAGCTCAAGTAAAATATGTCGCAGTAGATGCTGAAGATAACGCAGAAGCAACAAAACACTACGGCATCAAAAAAGCTCCAACTCTACTTGTTCCAACATCAAATGGTGTAGAAGTATATGATAATGTAAGTTTAATCAAAGGATATATTGAAAAAAATGTCAAATAGTATTTATGATATTATCATCGTCGGAGCAGGACCTGCAGGAATGACTGCTGCCTTATATGCAAGACGCAGTGATAAGACAGTCTTAATTCTTGAAAAAGAAAACTTTGGTGGTCAAATAGCTCTAGCCCCAAAAGTAGAAAACTTCCCTACCCTTGAATCTACAACGGGACAAGAACTAGCTGATAAATTACTTAATCAAATCATAGAACTTGGTACAGAATTTGAGCTTGAAGAAGTCTTAAAAATTGAAAAAGAAAATGATATATTTACAGTTACAACAAACTATAATGAATATCAATCAAGAACAGTAATTATCGCAACTGGTGCAAAACATAAAAAAATGGGACTTGAAAAAGAAGAAGAATTCCTTGGAAAAGGCCTATCTTACTGTGCCGTATGTGATGGTGCTTTCTTCAAAAATGAAGAAGTCGCTGTAGTAGGTGATGCTAACTCAGCCTTACAGTATGCCCTTGATTTAAGCACATACTGTCCTAAAGTTTACGTATGCACATTATTTGATTGCTTCTTTGGCGATCAAATCTTAGTTGATCGTTTACTCCAAAAAGACAACATTGAAATTATTCACAATATTTCATTGATTGACTTAGAAGGAACTGACTCTCTAGAAGGTTTAGTATTTGAAAATACTAAGACAAAAGAACATTTAACAATCCCAGTAAAAGGAGTATTCATTGCGATTGGTCAAGTACCAAACAATGATATAGTTAAAAACCTTGTTGATATCGACAACCAAGGTTATGTAATTACTGATGAAAACCTTCTAACTAAAACCAAAGGATTATTTGTTGCGGGGGACTGCCGTACAAAAAATGTACGTCAAGCAACCACAGCTGTAAGTGATGGAGCAATAGCTGCTATCCAGGCAATAAAATTACTATAAAAACAAACCCCTAAGCAAATTAGAAACGATACTTTGCTTAGGGATTTTTTAAAATAACGAGAAGAAAACAAGAAAGAGGATAAATTTATGGTTATTGAAAAAGTAGTTGATAAAGATGAAATGATAAGAGATATAAAATTATTTAAAAGATATTGTCTTTTACCATTTAAAAGGGGATTATTAGTATTTCCAATTAGTTTAGTTGTAGCATTTCTTCTTCTTCTTTTTGGATATATCATTGACTCTAGTTCACCTATAGATTATATTGTTATTGGAATAGCATTACTATATTTTGTTCTTGCGGCAGCTCGTGTTCTAATAAAATCCAATAAAGAAATTAAGAAACTAATAAATGATAGAACGAAAATCTACAATACCAGAGATTATATTATTAGAAAATTTACTTTTAATAATAATCAATTAGTTATTGAAGGAAACGATGGAACTAATCAAGTAACTGAGACATTTTCATTGGATGATCTTTATGTAGCATGGATTGATAAAAAAAGAACAGCTTTTATTCTTCAATTTAAAGCAGGAAAAAACAAAAAGATAGTTGCAGCTCATTCAGATAAAATAGATGAATTAGAAGCATATTTTATAAATAATAATATAAGGTATCATATAGTAAAAAAATAATAATATTTATAATATAATAACCATAAAGTTTAATACAAAAAGGAGAAAATATTTTATGATTATTGAAAAAGTAGTTGATAAAAATGAAATGATAAGAGACTTAAAATTATTTAAGAAATATTATCTTTTACCATTTAAAACTCAATCATTGATATTTCTATTTCTTATTATTTATGGTGCCATTAATTTTCTTTTTGCATATTTATTTTCAATTGAATCAAAGTTTGTAGATATAAGTATGATTATTGTTGCACTAGCAGTACTATATTATTTAATTATAGCGGCTCGTACTTTGATAAAAACCAATAAAGATATTAAGATGCTAATAAATGATAGAACGAAAATCTACGATACTAGAGATTATATTATTAGAAGATTTACCTTTACTGCTGATGAATTAATTATTGAAAAAGATGATGGAACTAATCAAGTAACTGATAAGTTTTTATTAGATGATCTTTATATAGTATGGATTGATAAAAAAAGAAAAGCTTTTATCATGCAATTTAAAACTGGTAAAAATAAAAGGATACTAGCAGTTTATTCAGATAAAATAGATGAATTAGAAACATATTTCATAAATAATAATATAAGGTATCATATAGTAAAAAGATAATGATACTTAAATATAATCACTAATAAAATAAAAAGCTCTTAAGTTAACAAGTTCATGACTTGAAAACTTAAGGCTTTTTTATATTGTAAAATTATATTGTAAAATTATATTGATAAAAATTTATCAATATAGTTTTACAGAATAATTAATTTGTGGTAAAATATAATGGTAGAGAGATAGAGGGATATAAATTAGAGGAGGAAATATGAAGAATAAAATTTTAAGAATCTTTACAGCTGTTTTATTGTTAACTACTATATTGGTTGTTACCCTTTCATCTTACAAGAAAAAAGATGATTATGAAGATAATAAACCAACAATACAAGAAGATTTAAATAAGTATGCAGGTAGCTATGACATACATAAAATTGTATTACAAAATACAAATGAAGTAACGGCGAAAAAATTAGCTGAAAGATTTAATGCTAAATTGAGAATTACTTCAGATGGAAGTTATGCTACACTAACTCTTCCTGATGATATAACAATAAACGATATTGTTAAAAGTAATAAAAATAGAGATATTTTAAGCTTAATTGCGCCTGACTATAAGGCTACTCTATCAGAACTAACTGAAGAAAGAACAACTAACTTTCCTACTGTTTCTGTAGAGGATGAATATTATGATTTACAAACATACTTAAAATATTTAAATTTACAAGATGTTTGGAAAAATTATAAGGGCAGTGGAAAAACTATTGCTGTTATAGATACAGGTATAGATACAGACCACCCTGAATTTGCAGGCCGAATAAGCGAATATTCATATAATGCTACATTAGATAAGATAGTTAAAGACTGTGTCAATGAAGATGGCAGTTATGACTGGAGCATTATAGAAGATGAACAAGGACATGGTACCGCTGTATCAGGTGTAATAGCTGCATCAATGAACAATGAAATTGGTATTGCTGGTATTGCTCCGGAAGCTAAAATTCTAACTATTAAAGCTGAATGTGATAAAAATGGTAATTTCAAGAACACATCAGACTTAGTATTTGGTTTATATTATGCAATTGAACAAAATGTTGATGTTGTAAACATGAGTTTTGGAAGTCCAGTCAATGTATTTTCAACTCCTGCTAAACTTGCTGTTGATAGTGACATAGTTTGTATTGCCGCTGCAGGAAATGAATCAACTGCAAAACTTACATATCCAGCAGCAGATGAAAACGTCATAGGTGTTGGTGCTTTAGCTGATAATTCTTGGGAACTTGCATCTTACTCTAACTATGGTGATAATACTGATGTTGTTGCTCCAGGAACTGTTTATACAACATATCTAAATGGCACTTACAAAACAATGTCAGGAACAAGTTTTTCAGCTCCTATTGTTTCATCTTTAATTGCTTTATTCTATAATCATTACATGACAACTGATTATGCAAAAGAAGTATTATATGCCGCAAGTTATGATTTAGAAAGTAAGGGAAAAGACTTTTACTTTGGATATGGTGCTGTTGATGCAAGTGCTTTAATTTTAGAAGAAAAAGGAACAGTCACATTTAACTATTTAACTGATGAAATTAATCCAACAACACAAATATTTATCAAAAATCATCCATTACAAAATATTCCTCAACCGGAAAGATTATATTCAGTTTTTGATGGTTGGTATTATGATATTAATTGTAAAGATGAAATTGACCTATATGTTGATGCATGGACAAGCGATTTAACTCTATATTGTAGTTGGGGTAATGAAGATGATGTTCTTCCTTATACATATACTACTTTAGATGATAATTCTATTGAAATAACATCATACATTGGTAAGAGAAAATATATCACAATTCCTGAATATATTGATAACAAAAAAGTAACAAGCATTGGAAGATCAGCTTTCGCAAACAATACTAAATTAGTAAACGTAAATCTACCTAGTGGTTTAAAATCAATTAAAGATTACGCTTTTGATGGATGTATTAATATCAAGAATTTTGAAATTCCATCAAGTGTTATAAGTATTGGAATTAATGCTTTTAGAAATAATATAAGTCTTTATAATATTAATTTCTTAAGTGATAGTAAACTTGAAGTAATTGATGAATATGCATTTATAAATTGCTCATCTCTTACTAGATTTGATATTCCTAAAAATGTAAAATATAATGAAGAAAATAATTACTTCACAGGTAGTGCCTTTGTTGGATGTACTAATCTAAGACAAGTTAACGCAAGTAGAGATAGTAAATATTTAACATCAATTAATGGTGTTTTATATAACAAAGCATCTTCAACAATCATTTTATACCCTGCTGGTTTATCAAATGAAACATATGATTTACCAACATCAGTAACTAAACTTGGTAAGTACTCATTCGCATTTTCTAATATTGATACAATTGATTTAAAGAATGTAACAGCGATTAATTCAAATGCATTTGAATCATCTCGAATAAGAAAAATAACCTTAAGTGATAAAGTAACAACCCTTGGAAGTTTTGCTTTTATAAACTCACAAATTAACGATATTACTTTAGGACATGGCCTAAAGGCTTTAGAATCTGGTACTTTCAGACAATGTAATAACTTATATTCAATAACTATACCAAATTCAATAGTTTATATTAGAGGTCCTATTGGAGCCTTTTTCGAAAGTTCACTTACAGACATTACTTTTGAAGAAGAATCTAAACTTTTATTAATCGATGATTATACATTTGCTAATTCTAATTTACATAAAATTGAAATTCCATCTTCAGTTGTAAAAATTGGTATGTCAGCTTTTTATGGATGTTCAAATCTAACCGAAGTAATAATTAATAATGATTCAGCTTTGTCAGTAATTGATGAAAATGCATTTAGTTATACATCAATAAAAACTATCAACTTAACTAGTCATCTTTATACAATAGGTGCAGGTGCATTCTTTGCGACAAAACTAGAAGAAGTAACAATACCTAGTAGTGTTAATCAAATATATGGAAGTTCATTTGCTGGAAACATATACTTAAAAAACATCTTTGTATCACCAGATAACAAGATGTTAACATCCATTGATGGAGTGGTTTACACTAAAGATTATTCAACCCTTTTCGCATATCCAGCTGGTAAAGATTTATCATCATATACCATTGATGGAAGAGTAACTGAAATAGGTGAATATGCTTTCTATGGTGCATGCAATTTAACTAGTATTGATTTTCCTGAAAATCTAATAATTATAAATGATTATGCTTTTTCTTCATTATCGAATATTTCCTATTATAATTTACCTTCTAGTTTAACTTCAATTGGTGAATATGCATTCAGTGACAATGAAAAGTTACAAGGAACTACAATCCCAGGCAATGTTGAAACTATAGGAAGATATGCCTTTAAAGGAAATTATAATTGTATAAATATTAATATTACAACACCATCTAAACTTGATAGATTACCATATGGAGTTTTCGCGTATACAGGAATCTATAGTTTTAGAATTCCTTCAAGTATTTCAAGTATTTCTCAAGATGTCTTTTTAGGATGTAATAATCTAGATTCCATCACCTTTGAAGAAAATAGTAAATTACAAGCAATTAGTGCTTACACATTCTCTGGATGTGATCAGTTAAGAGTAATTACTTTTGAAAATGGTTCTAACCTAGAAACCATTGAAGCCCATGCTTTTGAAGGCTTGAAAAACTTAACAACTATTGATTTTGGTGATGCTAGTGTAAAAACAATTAGTAACTATGCTTTTAGATTTTGTACTTCATTACAAAATATTACGCTTCCTGAAACATTAACATTTATTGGACGTTATGCCTTTTATGGTTGTAAATCCTTAACTAAATTAACTATCCCTTCATCAGTTGATTATATCGGAAGATATGCATTTAATCTTGCTTCATCATTAGATATTTACTTTGAAAGTGATACCTTACCTTCTAATATCCAAGAATACTGGGATAAAGGTATTAATAGTTATCACATAGGAGTTAAAGAAATTAAACAAGATGAAAATTTTGAATATGCTATATTAAGAAATAATACTATATCAATTATTAAATACCTTGGAAATGAAAAAACTCTTGATTTAACAAACTTATCAATTGGAACTGTTTCATCTATTGGTGGTCATGCTTTCATGAATTCAAGTGTTGAAAGTATAGTTTTACCAGAAACATTAATAGAAATTCAATATTATGCCTTCAAAAATTCACGTATTAAAACATTAATCATTCCTGATAGCGTTATAAGAATTGGCAATAATGCCTTTGAAGCATCAAGTATTGAAACAATTACTATTAATGAAACAAGTAATTTAAAATATATCGATCAATATGCCTTTAGTTTATGTACTTCATTAAAGAGTATATATTTACCAAGTTCTTTAATTAAGCTTGGAACTGGAGCTTTTGAAAAGAGTTCACTAGAAACTGTAAACTTTGATGAAAATATTACTATAAATGAAATCCCTGAGGATTGTTTCTTAGGAACAAAATTGGTAAATGTTGTTTTACCTAATACTGTTACATTAATTAATAACAGTGCGTTTAGAGAAGTAGAAACATTATTAAATATAACATTTGGAACATCTAAACTTTCAATTTTATCAAATGCCTTTTATAATTCTGGCTTACAAGAAGTATATCTTCCTGAAAACATTGAATATGTTGGTGAATATAGTTTTGTAGGTTTAAAGAATTTAAAAGAATTTAAAGTAAGTGAAAATAATAAATATTATCAACAAATTGATGGTGCGTTATATACAAAAGATGGTAAAAAAATAATAGCCTACCCAGCTGGAAAAACGGGTAGCATTACGCTTCCAACGTCTATTGAAACAATTGGATTTGGAGCTTTTGAAAACTCTAGTTTAACAAACATAGAGTTTGGTGCAGAATCTAATATTTTAAATATTGGATATAGAGCGTTCTTTAACGCTAAAAATTTAGTAGAAATAACAATACCTGATAGTGTTATTTCCATAGATTATTATGCTTTTGCTAATTGTGATAGATTAGAAAGTGTAAATATCAGTGAAAACTCAAAATTAGCAGGAATTTATGAAGGTGCATTCTACGGATGTATTAACTTAAAATACATCACTTTACCTGATACATTATATGTAATTAGTGATTACTGTTTCAGTGGATGCTCATCACTTACTCGTATACCTGTTAATGAAACATCTAGCTTAATTGATATAGCTAGTTATGCCTTTGCTTACTCAGGATTAACCGAAGTAAATATTCCACTTTCAATAGTTAATCTTGGTGCATATAGTTTCAAAGGAATAAAAGCAACAACAATAGTAATTCCTTCTGAAAATCAAGAAATTCTCAAGATTGGTATTGGTGCCTTTGAAGAATGCGAATACCTAGAAGAAATTACATTACCATTTATTGGTGGTAGCTTTGAAGATGAAACTAATTATTGGGTAGGATATGTATTTGGTGCTGGAACATATGAAGCTAACGAAGATTATCTACCTGATTTATTAAAAAAGATTACTATCGATGAAGGTATAAAAGTAGTAAAAAACAATTCGTTTTATAATATTAAAAAATTAGAAGAAATTGATCTTCCTTATAGTTTGGAATTAATAAATGCTTATGCTTTCTATCTTTGTGAAAGTAGACATCAATTTAAAAGTTCGATATCATTGTCAGGTGATTTTCAAGATTTAAATATGAATTTGGGATCAAATCTATATGGAACATTGAATATAACGTCATTTGTCACTAGCCTAACTGTAGAAAAAATACAATTAGATTGTTATGATTTAACAAGTGTATCATTACCTGCAACAAAGAGATTTCCATATTTTAAAAATTGTAACCGATTACAAGAAATTATTATTCCCGAAGGAACTGAAATTATAGCAGATGACACATGCAATAGTAGCATAATAAAAGAAATTACATTACCTAGTTCTTTAAAATATATATATGATGAAGCTTTTGGAGGTTCGATATATATTTATAGAATTATCAATAATAGTTCATTAGACATTAAACTTGGAGATAGATCATGTGGATGGGCAACTACCTACGCAAATGAATTAATTGATAAAGATGGTAACAAAATAGTATCAAATGATGACTATAGTATAATTGATTATAATAACTTTAGATTTACATATAAAGATAATAAATATACTTTAGTAGACTATTTAGGATCTGAAGTAGATGTAGTATTACCTGAATTTATATATGGAACTAGTTACGAAATAAATTTACAATACAATAGAAAACTAGAAAAAGTTGAAATTCCTAATACTTTTACAACTATTAATGAATACGCATTTTATGATTGTTCTTCGTTAAAAACCGTTATTATTCCAGATTCAATAATCAAAATAGCATATTCTGCGTTTAGTAGCTGTGAATTATTAACAAATGTAAAACTTCCTAATTTTCTTGAAACTATTGAATCTTTTTCTTTTTCTGGTTGCGAATCTATAACATCAATTGTAATACCAAATTCTGTTAGTCGTATAGGTAGATATGCCTTTAGAGATACATCAATTAAAGAAATAACAATTCCAAATTCAGTAAAAGAATTAGATGGTTTTCAGGATTGTAAATCGCTAGAAACAGTTAATTTACCTGATACAGATATTATAATTTATGATGAGGCATTTAATAATTGTGAAAATTTGAAATATATTAAACTTGGCGCTAGAACTAAAATTAATGGAAGTATTATCAATAGTAATGATTGTATACTTGATTTTAGTAATAGTGAAATTTACAATTATGATAATGGAATAACATATGATGAAACATTCAAAAAAATTATATATGTCGATAAAAGAATTAAAGGTGAAGTAACTATTAAAGATGGAGTTGAATCGATTAGTAATGCTTTTTCTTATTGTAAAGATGTGACATCAATAATATTACCGGATTCAATCACATCAATTTCAGAAAGTGCTTTTTCATATTGTACATCATTAACAACAGTTAAAATGTCAAGTAAAGTCACTAATATAGGTTCATACGCCTTTGAAAATTGTACATCACTTGTTGATATTGAATTGCCAAATACAATTGAGACGATTCATAGTTACGCCTTTAAAGATTGTACATCATTAATAACTTTCAAAATTCCAAATTTAGTTACAAGTATAGAAGATTCTACTTTTTATGGATGTACATCATTAATTAATATTGAAATTTCCGAAACAGTTACGAAAATAGGGCAATCTGCATTTAATCAGTGTTCTTCATTACAAAGTATCGCAATACCAACATCAGTTACAAGTATAAATGTTTTGGCATTTGCTGGTTGCAAATCATTAGTAGATATTGAAATTCCTGATTCAGTTACAGAATTAGGATGGGGAATCTTTTTAGGATGTAATTCACTAATCTCAGTAAAATTACCTAATTCAATGGATAAAATTGGAGAATTCTTTTTTGAAGAATGTATATCTTTAGAAACAGTGGATATTCCAGCAGCAATCACAAGCATAGAACGTTTTGCATTTAATTGTTGTATATCATTAAAAAATATTATTTTACCAGATACAGTTAAGAGTATTGAAGATAGTGCATTTACTGATTGTATTTCGTTAAAAAATATTAAAATGTCTACAAATATTACTAATATAGGAACTTTTGCATTTAATGGCTGTGTTTCATTAGTAGACATACAAATACCAGCTGGTATTACCAGAATAGAAAAATCAAGTTTTGATTCTTGTAGTTCATTAAAATCAATTACTTTGCCTGATACAATTAATGAGATTAGAGATTCAGCATTTAAAAATTGTACATCATTATCAAGTATAACAATTTCAAATAATATAAATTATATTTCAAGTAATGCATTTTATGGATGTCAATTATTATTCACAGTTATCAATAATTCTGACTTAAAAGTTGGTTTCCAAAATTCAAGTGATGGTATTATTTTTGAATATGCTAAGAAAATAATTGAAAAGGATGGAACTATAAGATATTATAACGATGAAGAACTTGGTGATTTAAAAGATACAGAGTATATTGTTAAAAATAATTTTAAATTTTCATATAATGGACTATTCTACATTTTGATAGAATATGAAGGAAATGAAACAAGTATAGTATTTCCTGAAAATATAAATGGTGAGAATTACTTCATAAATTTTTCTTCTGATTCAGTTAAAGAAATTAAATTTCCAGACAATTTAATTGAATTAAAAAGTTATTATGTGATTAACGAACAAAGGTATTCGTTTACTAATAAAATTTATGGTAATAAACTCGAAACAATTGATTTTAATAATTTAACGAAAATAACACATAATTTATTAGAAGATAATAGAAGTTTGGAAAATGTTATATGTAATAATGTTATTCGTATTGAGTATCAAGCTTTTGAATGGTGTCTTAATTTAAAAAGTGTTAAATTTTTAGAAACGCTTGAGGAAATAGAATCTAGAGCATTTTATAATTGTACATCGTTAACAACTATAACTATACCAGAATCAGTATCATATTTAGGTGGTGATTCATTTGCCCATTGTTCAAATTTAATTGATGTAATTCTTCCTAAAAATATTAAATATTTTGCATCTAGTACATTTGATGACACTCCATATATGGAAAATACTAAAGTTATAGATGGCGTTAAGCATTTAGGTAATTATATTATTGATATTGATAAAAATAAAACACAATTTTCATATGATCCGGGTTATCAAATTACAAATAATGCCTTGAATGGTTGTACTAGAATAAAAGATTTTATATTAAATAAAACTGATAGTCAATTTATGGAAAGTGGGTTAAGATATTTAACAAATTTAGAAAAATTATATATTAATATAAATTTAGAAAATCCTATTAGAAACTATCTATATTCTTTCCCTGAAACTTTTAAAACTATTATTATTTCAAGTAGCGTTACAGAAGTAGTAGATAATCAATTTAATGGATTTAATGGTGTAATTTACGTTGATCAATATAAAGACAATGTAATGTGGGATTATGAACATCCAAATTGGAATGGAAATAATAAAGTTTATTATAAAGGTGAATGGATTAAAGCTTCATTTTATAATAATGATGATACAGAAATTACAACAGATTTCTATTTAGTTAATCAAATAATTAGACAGCCAATAATGAAAGATTATGTTAAAGATGGAATCAATTACAAATTTATTGGTTGGGATACAGATGGTGATAATAAAGTTAATTCTTTGCCAGCAAATTCTAAAACTAATGTAACTGCTAAAGCAATATATGAAGAACAAATAAAGAACTACACTGTCACATTTATGGATAAAGATGGAGTAACAATTCTTGAACAATTAAGTTTACCTTATGGTTCTACATTTACTTTAATAACACCAGCTGAAAAACAAGGTTATACTTTTGTTGGTTGGAGAGATTATCCAAAAGATTTAGTTGTAACTGAAGATTTAATAATATATTCTGTATGGACTCATAATGGAAATCATGAATATACAATTGATGAAGTAATTGATCCAACATGTACAGAGGCTGGATATACAAAACATATTTGTTCAATATGTAATGAATATTACATATCTGATTATGTAGATAAACTTGGTCATAACTTTACTCAAGAGGACATAGTAGATCCAACATGTACAGAAGATGGTTATACAAAACATACATGTTCAGTATGTGACTATACATATTCTGATAATTATGTTAATAAACTTGGTCATACATTTGGTGATTACATAATTGATGAAGATCCTACATGTGAAAACTCAGGTTTAAAACATAAAGAATGTCATACATGTCAACATAAAGAAGAAGAAACAATTGCCCCATTAGGTCATAATTATGAAGAAACTGATATAGTTGAATCAACATGTACCCATGGTGGCTCAATAACATATACATGTACAAGATGTGAAGATGTTATAACATCATACACAGATTTAAAAGATCATGAATATGTTAAAAAATATGTATCATTAACATGGTTAGAAAGACTATTAAAATTCTTAATTAAGATATTTTATGGAATAGAAAATGATAATGCATACTATTTTGAATGTGTTAATTGTAAACACATAATGACAGCGAATGAAAATCAAGCAAATTCATCTATTCAAGGCACTTGTTCACATGAAACCTGTGAATGGGTAGTAGTATTTACAAGTTGTGATGATAATGGATTAAAGACATATAAATGTACAAATTGTGATGAAGTACTTGAAATTGAATTATTAGATCCAATAGGTCATGATTTAGTACATCATGAAAAGTTAGATGCTACTTGTGAAGAAGCAGGACATGAAGCATATGATACATGTACAAGATGTGATTATACAACATTCAAAGAAATCCAAGCAGCAGGTCATACTTCAAGTGATTGGATTATTGACAAAAAATCTAACTGTACTGAAGATGGTTCAAAACATAAAGAATGTACAGTTTGTCATAAAGTACTTAAAACAGAAGTTATAGATAAACTAGGCCATAATCTTGTTCATCATGAAAAACTAAATCCTACTTGTGAAGAAGCAGGACATGAAGCATATGATACATGTACAAGATGTGACTACACAACATTTAAAGAGATTCCTTCAACAGGTCATACAACGAGTGATTGGATCATTGATAAAGAATCTAACTGTACAGAAGATGGAACTAAACATAAAGAATGTACAGTATGTCATAAAGTTTTAGAAACAGAAGTTATAGAAAAACTTGGACACGATTTAGTACATCACGAAAAGTTAGATCCTACTTGTGAAGAAGTAGGCCATGAAGCATATGATACATGTACAAGATGTGACTACACAACATTCAAAGAAATCCCATCCACAGGTCATACTTCAAGTGATTGGATTATTGACAAAGAATCAAATTGTACAGAAGATGGCTCAAAACATAAAGAATGTACAGTTTGTCATAAGATTTTAGAAACAGAAGTTATAGAAAAACTAGGTCATAATCTTGTTCATCATGAAAAGTTAGATCCCACTTGTGAAGAAGCAGGACATGAAGCATATGACACATGTACAAGATGTGACTACACAACCTTCAAAGAAATCCCAGCAACCGGACATAGATCAAGTGATTGGATTATTGACAAAGAATCAAATTGTACAGAAGATGGCTCAAAACATAAAGAATGTACAGTCTGTCATAAAGTACTTGAAACAGAAACAATAGATATGTTAGGCCATGATCTTGTTCACCATGAAAAGTTAGATTCTACTTGTGAAGAAGTTGGTCATGAAGAGTATGATACTTGTACAAGATGTGATTATACAACCTTCAAAGAAATCCCAGCAACTGGTCACACATCAAGTGAATGGATTATTGATAAAGAATCAAATTGTACAGAAGATGGCTCAAAACATAAAGAATGTACAGTATGTCATAAAGTTTTAGAGACAGAAGTTATTGATAAACTTGGACACGATTTAGTACACCATGAAAAGTTAGATCCAACATGTGAAGAGAATGGCCATGAAGCATATGATACTTGTACAAGATGTGATTATACAACCTTCAAAGAAATTCCTTCAACTGGTCATACTTCAAGTGATTGGATTATAGATCAAAAATCAAATTGTACTGAAAATGGTTCAAAACACAAAGAATGTACAGTATGTCATAAAGTACTTGAAACAGAAATCATAAGTAAATTAGGACATGATTTAGTACATCATGAAAAACAAGATCCTACTTGTGAAGAAGCAGGCCATGAAGCATATGATACATGTACAAGATGTGATTATACAACCTTCAAAGAAATATCTGCAACTGGTCATACATCAAGTGAATGGATTATTGACAAAGAATCTAACTGTACAGAAGATGGATCAAAACACAAAGAATGTACAGTATGTCATAAAGTACTTGAAACAGAAGTTATTGATAAACTTGGTCATAATCTTGTTCATCATGAAAAGTTAGATCCTACTTGTGAAGAAGCAGGCCATGAAGCATATGATACTTGTACAAGATGTGATTATACAACCTTCAAAGAAATCCCAGCAACCGGACATACTTCAAGTGATTGGATTATCGATCAAGATTCTAACTGTACAGAAACTGGTTCAAAACATAAAGAATGTACAGTATGTCATAAAGCACTTGAAACAGAAGTTATAGAAAAACTAGGACATGATTTAGTACATCATGAAAAACTAGATCCAACTTGTGAAGAAGTAGGCCATGAAGCATACGATACATGTACAAGATGTGATTATACAACTTTCATAGAAATTCCTTCAACAGGTCATACAACAAGTGAATGGATAGTGGATGTTGAGGCTACTTGTACTGAAACTGGTTCAAAACACAAAGAATGTACAGTTTGTCATAAAGTTTTAGAGACAGAAATTCTTGAAAAACTAGGACATAATCTTGTTCATCATGAAAAGTTAGATGCTACTTGTGAAGAAGTAGGACATGAAGCATATGACACATGTACAAGATGTGATTATACAACATTTAAAGAAATCCCATCCACAGGACATACAACAAGTGAATGGATAGTAGATGTTGAGCCTACTCATAAAAAGGAAGGTTCAAAGCATAAAGAATGTACAACCTGTCATAAAGTTTTAGAGACTGAAACAATCAGTAAGATTTCTAGTAAATGCTGTAACATTAGTTCAAATTCAGTAGTAATATTTACTCTTATATCAATTTGTAGTTTAATGACTTTTGTTATAAGACGTAAAAAATATTAGAATATAAAAAAAGCCCTTAAGTTAACAAGTTCATGACTTGAAAACTTAAGGGTTTTTTTAATAACCTCTTAGATATACATTTGTTATAAATTGTTCTAAGTATTCTTTATATTCGATAGCAGTTTCTTTTTTTACTTCATGAAAGCCTTTAGAAAGAGAAGAATCTCTTTCAACAAAATGTTGTAGATAGTAAGTTTTGGTTCCGTTAATTAAATCTTTGATTTCTTTAATACTATCAAAATCATGAAATTCTTTAACAAGGGTAGTTCTAAATTCATGATGAATATTAGATGTTTCTAAAATGTTAATGGTTTCTTTGATTTTTTCTAGAGGAACTTTATTTATTCCTGCTACCATACTATAGTTAGAAGTACCACTCTTGATGTCCATCGCAATGTAATCAACTAAGTGATTGTCGATTAATTCTTTGACCATTTTAGGATTGGTACCATTGGTATCAAGTTTTATGACAAAACCTAAATCTTTAATTTTCTTTATATAATAAGGAAGTGATGCCATTAGGGTTGGTTCCCCACCAGTGATGCAGACGGCTTCAATTATTTTTTTTCTACTAGTAAGGTAATCAATGATTTCGTTAAAATCAAGGGGTTTTTCGACATCATTATTTACAAGAGGGCCATTGTGACACCATGGACATCTGAAGTTGCAACCACTAGTAAATAGTGTACATGTAACATATCCTTCAAAATCTACAAGCGATATTTTTTCAATTCCAACAAATCCATCAATCATTTTGTATTTATCATTTTCAAGATTTCTTCCTTTAAACAGTCGACAATCTTATCTTCAGGAATCTTCTTAATGATTTCTCCTTTCTTGAATAATACGCCACATCCATTTCCTCCTGCAATTCCAAGATCAGCTTCTCTTGCTTCCCCAGGACCATTGACTACACATCCCATAATGGCGATGGTTAAGTTTTTGTTAATTGATTCACAAAAACTTTCAATTTCTTTTACGACGGGTTCCATATTA
This sequence comes from uncultured Bacilli bacterium, assembly GCA_934133195.1. Lineage (GTDB taxonomy): Bacteria > Bacillota_I > Bacilli_A > ML615J-28 > CAG-313 > UMGS75. The sequence continues at coordinate 57,842 of CAKPAZ010000003.1, forward strand.
TAGTTGGTTCTACCACAAGTAGGACAAACAATCAATCTTGGTTTTTGGTAAAGATGGCACATGGAAAGAATTTCTTTACATACAGGAATTTCATTTAAAGGTGATCCATGTAAAGATACTCTAATAGTGTTACCAATACCTTCAAAAAGAAGTGTACCAAGAACATAACTAGAAGCAATGGTTCCACTAAATGTGGTTCCCGATTCGGTAAGTCCAATATGGATAGGATATGGGTAACGGGCTGCTAAAGCTCTATTTACTTCAATAGTTGATTCAATGTCAGTGGCTTTAATGGATAAAACTAAATCTTTAAAATCAAAACTCTCCATAAGTTTTACTGCTCGGTCCATACTTTCTAAAAGTGCAAGTGTGGTAACATGATGATATTTTTCAAGTAAATCTTTTTCAAGAGATCCACTATTAATTCCAATACGAATAGGAACATGATACTCTTTACATTTATCTACTATTTGTTTAACTTTATCATCTGAACCGATGTTTCCAGGATTAATTCTAATTTTATCAGCTCCACTTGTTATAGCAAGAATTGCGAGTTTATAATCAAAGTGGATGTCCGCAACAATTGGTATTCTAACTTGTTTTTTTATTTCTTTGATCGCAAGCGCATCTTCCTCATCAAGGACTGCTACTCTAACGATTTCACATCCTAGAAGTGTTAAATCATTAATTTGTTTAACCGTCTTTTCAATGTCTTTAGTTTTGGTGTTAGTCATTGATTGAATGACAACTTTATTAGATCCTCCAATTATGACATTTCCAACTTTTACTTTTATGGTATCAGATCTCATAATATCACATCCTTAAGTATAGTAATTATAACATAAAATAAAGAAAAGAGCCCTTTGAAGGCTCTATTTATTACTTGAAGTAGTCTTTTTAGTAGTAGTTTTCTTAGTTGTTTTTTTCTCATCAGGATTTGGTAAAACTGATGTAGTTGCATTTTCAACTACCACTTTTTTCTTTTTAGTCTTTCTTTGTGGAGAACGAATGTGACCACGTCTTAAAAAGTTATAGATGGTGCTACGACTTGCTTGTACACCATATTGAGCTTGGACGATACGTGCAAACTCTGAAAAGTTAGTGCCACGATATTCACGGCGATAAAGCTTACAAACAAATGTTGAAATTTCAGTATCATATGTATTGTATGGCTTGTAGTTTTTATTTTTATGGATTACTCCATCACGGCCTTCTTCAATTACTTGACGTTTTAAGTTACGAACTTGACGAGTAGTGATACCTAGTTTTTTAGCAGCTTGAGTACCATTAATCTCACCTTCGAGTAATTTAGTGATAACTCTTAGTTTTTTACGTTCAGTTTTAGAAAGCTTTTTCTTAGGTTTTTCTTCGACTAAAGTGACAGTCCCATCAGGGTTTACTACTTCAACCATCTTTGGTTTTACTATTGGCATAATATCAGTCCCTTTCTAACTATAGTTATTATACCAAATTTAGACAATCATTTCAAGTGTTTTGATAGGAAATATTTGTGTGAATACGTTTTTATAATAAAAACAAAAGATAAAATTTAAACAAAAATATTTATAAAAAAATTAAAAAATATTGTAAAAATAAAACCTTTATTTGTTATAAAGGTGAACAGATAAAAAATAATGGTTCTAATGTTTTCTATTTAATATTTAATAAATACCAAACTGACTACCTAACTTTTTAGGAAAAACGTAATGTAGTCCTCCTCTATTTCCTTTCGATTAAAAATAGAAAATAGCAAAAGTTAAACATTTTTAATCACACGTTTTAATGTTTAATAAAATCCTCTCACTAACCACAAAAAACTCACTTTCTTTTATGAATCATTAAATTTTATCGTTTATATACATTCACTCACAGTAAAAGGCATTATTCTAATTGAATAATGCTTTTTATTTTATAAATAAACCTTTTAATGATATAATAAGTAAGTAGTATGGGAGGTGTACACATTGACCTACCAAGATTTAGAAGTCGTTTATGAAACTAATCACTTAATTGTAGTTGTAAAACCGGCAGGGATTTTATCCCAAAAAGATGTAACTAATGATCTTGATATGATGACTCTTGTTAAAGAATATTTAAAGAATAAATATCATAAACCAGGAGATGTCTTTTTAGGCTTAGTTCATCGTCTTGACCGTATGACATCAGGATTGATGGTATTTGGTAAAACTTCAAAAGGGGCTAGTCGCCTTAGTGAACAAATCAGAAACCATGAATTCATTAAAAAGTATTTTACCGTCGTAGAAAATAAAGTAACAAAAGATGGAACGCTAACTAACAAAATGTCATATGATGAAAAAAACAAAAAAGCTTACCTTGATGAAAATGGTAAACTCGCGGTATTACACTATAAAGTCATAAAAAATGAATTTGGAGCCTTAGGCTTAAAGAACAATACTTTACTTGAAGTATTACTTGAAACGGGAAGACATCACCAAATTAGATTACAGATGTCAGCTTTTTCTCACCCACTTTTAGGTGATACCTTATATGGAAGTAAAGTAAAATGTAAAATCTTTTTACATGCTTACTACTTAAGCTTTAAAGACCCGGTAACTAAAGAAAAGCTAGAATTTATTAAATACCCTACATGGTATGAAAGGAGAAACTAAGATGAAAGAATTTAAAGAAAGAAGAATATTTACCTCAGAATCGGTAACTGAAGGTCATCCTGATAAAGTATGCGACCAAATCGCTGATGCAATTCTTGATGATTTACTATCAAAAGATAAACATGCGAAAGTAGCATGTGAAGTTGTCGCAACCACTGGTTTAGTCCTTGTTATGGGTGAAGTAACAACTAATAGCTATGTTGATGTTCAAAAAATTGTCCGTGAGACTGTTGATAGAATAGGCTACAACCGTGGTAAGTTTGGCTTTGACGCTGAAAACCTAAGTGTGCTTGTTGCTTTAGATGAACAATCACCTGACATTGCGATGGGAGTAAGAGATGGTGAAGGTGCTGGTGACCAAGGTATTATGTTTGGTTATGCTTGTGATGAAACAGAAGAATTAATGCCTCTTCCTATTATGCTTGCACATAAACTTGCGAAGAGATTAAGTGATGTAAGAAAGACTAACCATCCAAAAGAACTTCGTCCTGATGGTAAAACTCAAGTATCAGTAGAATATGATGAAGAAGGAAATCCAGCAAGAATTGATGCTATCCTTGTTTCTACCCAACATGATGAAGATGTAACCATCGATTGGTTAAGAAATGTAATTACCGAAGAAGTAATCAAACCAGTAGTACCTGCTCACTTAATGGATGAAAATACTAAAATTTATGTTAATCCAACTGGTCGTTTTGTAATTGGTGGACCAAAGGGAGATTCTGGTTTAACTGGTCGTAAGATTATTGTTGACACCTATGGAGGTTATGCTCCTCATGGTGGTGGTTCCTTTAGTGGTAAGGACCCAACTAAAGTTGACAGAAGTGCAAGTTATGCTTTAAGATGGATTGCTAAAAACATGGTTGCAGCAGGATTTGCTAAAAAAATTCAAATCCAAGTTTCTTATGGAATTGGTATGGCTGAACCTATCTCCATCTGTGTTGACACATTTGGAACTAGTGATTACTCTGAACATGAATTAATTAAAATAATTCGTAAACATTTTGATTTAACCCCAAAAGGTATTATTGAAACTCTTGACCTACGTCGTCCTATCTACGAACAAACAGCCGCATACGGTCATTTTGGACGTAACGACTTAGACTTACCTTGGGAAAGACTAAATAAAGTAGAAGAATTAAAAAAGGAGATTAAATAAATGAAGATTTGTATTATTGGATCAGGAAGTACTTATACACCTGAGCTTATTGAAGGTTTAATTAATAAAAGAGATTCCCTACCTGTTACGGAATTATACTTAATGGATATTGATGAAAGAAAGTTAAGAATCGTTGGTGGCTTATGTCAAAGAATGATTGAAGCCGCAAATCTTCCATGTAAAGTTGTAATGACAATGGATTATGAAGAAGCTTTAATCAATGCAGACTTTGTACTTGCACAAATCCGTGTTGGTAAACTTCCTGCTCGTGTTAAAGATGAAAAGATTCCGCTTAAGTATAACTTAATTGGCCAAGAAACATGTGGTATTGGTGGTATGTTTAAAGGCTTAAGAACCATCCCTGCTTTAATTAAGATTGTTCACTTAATGGAAAAATGCTGTCCTGATGCATGGTTAATTAACTTCTCTAACCCATCTGGTATGATTGCTGAAGCTCTACTTAACTACACTAATGTTAAGATGATGGGATTATGTAACGTTCCAATCAACATGATTGATGGTATTAAACGCCAAATGAACTTACCTAATGCGGAAGTTGAATATTTTGGTCTTAACCACTTCACTTATGTAACTAAGATTATTGATAATGGTCATGATTACCTAGACGAAGCCATCAAAAAAGGTGTAAACTCTGAAACAATGAAAAACATCCCTGCTAGTGGTTTCACTCCTGAAGATATCGCCGCAATCGGTGCTATTCCTTCTTGCTATCTTGAATACTACTACTTCAAAAATAGTAAACTTGAAAAACTTAAAGCTGCTCCTAAAACAAGAGGCGAAGTTTGTATGGAACTAGAAGAACAACTTCTTGCTTTATATGAAAATAGTGCATTACACACTAAACCAGAACAACTATCTAAACGTGGTGGTGCCAGATACTCAGAAGTTGCCATCTCTTTAGTTGACTCAATCTGGAATGATAAAAATGATATTCAAGTAGTTAACATCTTAAATCATGGTGCTCTTGATTTCTTAGCTGATGATGATGCCATTGAAATTAGAGCTTACATTGGTAAGAATGGTGCAACTCCAATTCCTGCTCATTTTGATAATGATCATATTAAAGAATATATCAAACAAGTAAAAGCTTATGAAAAACATGCGGTTAAAGCTGCTATCTATGGTGACCGTAATGAAGCATTACGTGCCCTTGTAATGAACCCTCTTGTTGGTGATTTAAAGACTGCCGAAGCATGTTTTGATGAATTACTAGAAGCTCATAAAGAATATTTACCACAATTCTTTGGTGAAAAGGTTGAGGTAAATAAGTAAATGAAGCTGTATATCTTAGGCGTTGATGGTGGAAACACCAAAACAGATTACCTATTATATGATACTTTAGGAAACTTTATCGATGGAATTAGAAGTGGAACTTGTAGTCATGAGGCTAAAGGCTTAGGCTTTAATGGAGCCTACCTTGTGATGAAAGAAAATATCGAAAACCTCCTTCAAAGAAATAATGTAAACATCGAAGATGTCAAAGGTGCTTGCTTTGGACTTGCGGGAGTAGATGTTCCTTTTCAAAAGAAAGCTCTTGAAGAAATCGTTGAAAAAATTGGTTTTAAAAACTACATCGTTGTAAATGATGGCTTCCTAGGAATTAAAGCAGCCTCCCCTAATGGAACTGGTGTCTGCTCAATCAATGGTACTGGTACGGTTAATGTTGGAATCGACCATCATGGTAATGGTACCCAAGTAGGTGGCATTGGTTATTTATCAGGTGATGAAGCTGGTGGATCATTCCTTGCGAGAAGAACCATCCAAGCAGCTTTTGACGCAAGCTATCGTTTTGGTGAAGAAACATCACTTGTTGATGATGTCTTCAAAATGTATGAAATAAACCATAAATCAGAACTTGCTGATGCTTTATTACAAAAACCAATTGATTCCACTTACCTTATTAAATGTCTATGCAATAGAGCCAACGAAGGTGATAGTGTTGCTATCTCCATCTTAGAAACGGCTGGACATAATATGGCTCGTTCAACTGCTGGGGTTATTACTCATCTTGATTTTGAAGAACCTGTTCATGTTATTCAAGCAGGTTCCGTATGGTCAAAAGCTACGGCGAATCATATGAATGATAAATTCAAAGATACCGTGTTAAAGTTATCAAAACGTAATTGTAACTTTATCATTCTTAATGAACCTCCAGTTATGGGTGCTATCTTTTGGGCCTATGAACTCGCAAACAACACTCTTCCATCTGAAGAAGTAAAAGAAAATATCTTAAATAGTATAAAAGAATACCAAAAACAATTTTAAAACAAGCCTATAGAAATATAGGCTTTTTAAATAAAAACTAAAAAAATTAAAAAATTTTTAAAAAATAAAATAAAATTACATTTTTTTGGGTTATGTATAGTGAAGAAAGGTAAATAGCTATGAAAATCACCAAATCTTTAATTGAAAAACTAAAACAAAAAGACGAAGAAGCATTTGAACTAGTTTATAATGAATATGAAAAACTGATATACTACATTGCTTTTTCAATTACAAGAAACAAAGAAAACGCGGAAGAAGTAGTCCAAGATACTTTCCTTAGAATGTTTAATTCTATTGATAATTATACAGATAAAGGAAAATTCAAAGAATGGCTTACCGAAATCGCCAGAAACATCAGTAAGAATAAAGTCACTAGAGATAAAGAAAAAAACACTATCTATGATGATGAAATCATTGGTAGTGCGAAGTCAGAAAAATCAAATATAGATATTATTCTTACCATCGAGGGAATCTTAGAACCCCTTGAGGCTGATATTGTAATTCTAAGAATTGTTTATGATTTTTCATTTAAAGAAATTGCCAAGTATGAGAATATGACAATTGGAAAAATCCAAAGTCTATATTACTCATCAGTAAAAAAATTAAAGAAGGGATTTATGTATGAGTAAACTAAAGAAAAGCCTAACTAAATATCTTAATGATAAACTTCAACATAATGAGTGTTATAGTGAAGTCGTAGAAAAAGCCAATCTTCAAAAAAAGTATAAGGAGAATGTATTTTATATGAAAAAGTCATTTTTAAAAATCGCATTACCATGTATTCTTGGTTTATGCTTAATCGTTGGTGTTGTTTTAGGTGTTACTCTAAGTAAGAAGAATGTAGAAAAGAGTGAACCTACTGCTGTTGTTCAAATGGATGTTAACCCAAGTGTTTCCTTTGTTGTTGATAACAATGGTAAAGTTGTTTCAATCTATGGGGAAAACGATGAAGGTAAGATGATTCTTACTGGTGAAACATTTACAGGATTAAAACTAGAAGTTGCAATTGAAAAAATCTTAAATGAAGAAAGCAAGACTGGTTATATTGTTAATATCTCAGGAACTGACTCTCAAAAGATTTCTTTCAACATTGAATGTGAAACTACCGCTATTTCTGATGAACTAGAAGCAAAAATTAGAGATTCAGTAGAAAAAACTTGTGAAAAGTTAAACATCAATGAAAAAATCGAAGTTACTAAAACACAAACTAAAGAAGCTTTAGTTAAACGTGCAATGGAACTTGATCCAACTCTAACTGAAGAAGCCGCAAACGCTAAATCAATTCAAGAACTTGTTTCTTACATCATGGGTTGCCAAATTGAAAAGATCAATATCCCTACAGAAGAACTTGAAAATTTATACAACCAAGTAAAGATGGAAAAAATCAATATCGTAGAAAGAGAAGAAACTAAGAAAGTAATCGACACTCTTGATTCAACTTATCAAAAGGTTATCGCTCAATATGATGATTTATATACAAAACTTGGTGAAGCAAATAAAACTCTAGATCAACTTTACTATGATTATTTCATTAAAGAAACATCTGATTATCAAGTTGCTTTAAAATACTTACAAGAACAAAAGGCTGCTCTATTAAAGTTCAAAAATGAACTTGCAGAAATGGATGACAGTAACTTATTAAAACCTGCTAAACAAGCTCAACTTACAATCTATGTTAACGCAGTTGCATACGCAGAAGAAGGCCTTGAAAGTGCTAAAAAAATAGCTCTTTCATTAATCGAAACTGCTAAAAACACTATTAATTCAATCATGGAAGAAATGGATAAAGTAAAAGCTGAACTTCCAGAAGAAATCAAGACTTCTTTAACTGCTCATTTAACAGATGTTGAAACAAAAGTTAACGAAGCTAAAGATAATGCTTTCAAATCATTCGAAGAAGAATATAAAGAAGATTTAACAAAAGCTTTAGCTGCAGTAGAAGCTTACAAAGCTCAACTAGTAGAAAACTTAAAAAAGTAAAGATATAAAATCTGTTAGGTAAGGGTGTAAACCATAAAGGGAAAACAATAGTTTAATAGAAAAACATATTAAGTCGTGATGATTTGATATGTTTTTTCTTAAGTAACAAAGCAAATATTTAGAATAAATAATTAAAATATGGTAGCATATTCAAAAAGGAGAATTTGGATGAAGAAATTAGGAATTTACTTGTTAATGTTTATTTTCGTTTTTACGGTAACAGGATGTAAAAAAAGAGATGAAGGTACATATAAAATACTCGTAAAAGATCCTTATAGCCTTTTAGCGAGAAGCCTAGATGAATCCTATCAAGCAGGAACCATCGTAAAAGTAGAATATATGAGAAAACCAAATTATAATTGTGGAGTTATAGCTAATGGTAAAGAATTAAAGACAAAAAGCTATCTTTTAACAACCGTTAAATCCGCGAAGTTTGTAATGCCAAATCATGACTGTGTAGTCGAACTTTATGCGGAAAAAATAAGTACGGACAATGATTCACAATAGGAGGAAAATAAGATGAAAAAAGTATTGTCAAAACTTGCTATTTTATTAACAATTATTTGTTGTGTATTTTTAGTATCTTGTAAAGAAGAAACTATTATAACCCCAAGTAAGGACCCAGTACACAATAATAAAGAATGGTTCACAGATGATGAACTTAAAAAGATAGGATTATCAGGATTAGATGCTCCTACAGGTTTAGAAGGAGAAATTATCTCATCAACTACATGGTTTAATGGTGGATACTCTTTTTCTCAAGTGTGTCCAAGTGAAGATGTTTTCTTTAAAAATGCTGAAGAATACTTTAAGTATTTAAAACAACACCGTTTATATAACCAAGGCTTTATTTATGGAGCGGTAAACATTGAAAAAACTTCAACTAGTACTAATGAAATATGGTACCGCTTTAACCAAAGTGAAGATCTAAATACTTACTATGATGATAATCCAAGTAAATTATATAAATTCTACTATGTAGCTAAAAATGAAGTATTAGATGGTTATTATAAACCTGATGCTGTCTACACGCTTGAAATTAGATATGAGTATGATACAAATAGAGAAACCTACTGTTTCAAACTATTCATTGAAAATGCTACAAAATCACATAATGGTGTTTATACATACCATTACAAAATGGTGTAAATAGAAAAAAATGGGTTAAAATTTTAACCCATTTTTATTTTTAATCCATTTCTTCCATAAAATGTTTTTTTATAGCTTCAAATGTTTCCACACTTAAATCATGTTCAACCTTACAAGCATCAGCATAAGCGATGTCATATGGAACCCCTAATTTCATAAAACATTTTGCGAGAACATTATGTCTTTCATATATTGAACTTGCAATCTTATATCCCTTTTCGGTAAGTGTTATGCCACCATTGGTGTCAATTTCAATATAGCCATCATTCTTTAAGTTTTTCATAGCTCTTGAAATACTTGGCTTTGAATAATTCATTGATTTAGCAATATCTAATGAAATGACACGACCTTGTTCATTATGAAGAACTAAGATTCTTTCTAAATAGTCTTCAGCGGATTCATGAATTTTCAACTCAATCACTTCCTTCATTTAGTTATTTTACCATATTTTCCAAAATAAAACAAGCATTTTAGTTTTATGAGATAAAAAAAGACTTTATTGCTTTATTTTTTTTCATATTTTTGGTATAATAAGTTGAATTTTATACAAAAGGAAGTACTAATTATGCTTAATGAATTATTACAAAATATTAAAAATGAACTATATAAGGCTGTAGAAAAACTAGGATATCTTGATGAAACAATTATTCCAAATGCTGATGCTATCCTTCTTGAACTACCAAAAGATAAAGATCATGGTGACTATGCAACTAACCTTGCGATGAAACTTGCGAGAGTAGCAAGAAAGAAACCTCAAGACATTGCCAAAGAAATCATTGAAAACAGTGATTTATCAAAAATGCATCTAACTAAAATGGAAGTTGCAGGTCCTGGTTTTATTAACCTATTTTTAGATTTAACTTATCTTCATGAAGTAATCTTTAAAATTAATGAAGAAAAAACTTCATATGGTAACCTTACTATTGGCGAAGGAGAAAACATCGACTTAGAATATGTAAGTGCTAACCCAACTGGCTATCTTCATGTTGGTCATGGTCGTGGTGCCGCTTACGGTGATTCTCTATCTCGTATTATGAAAAAAGCTGGCTTTAAAGTTAATCGTGAACACTATGTAAATGATGCTGGTAATCAAATTACTAATATGGCTTTAAGTGTTTATGAACGTTATAAAGAATTATTTGGTTTACCTATTGAAATGAAAGATGATTACTATCATGGTAAAGAAATCATCAGTGTAGCCGAAGAACTAAAGGAAAAATATGGCGACAAGTTCATTGAAAACTTTGATCTTGAATTCTTTAAAGAATATGGAACTAAACGTTTACTTGGTAATTTACAACATGACCTTGAACGTTTCAATGTAACCTTTGATACTTGGTTTAGTGAAAAAACATTATACAAAACTGGTGCTGTCGAAAAAGTTTTAAAGAAACTAACTGAAGATGGTAATACTTATGTTCTTGATGGAGCAACATGGTTAAAGACAACTAAATATAATGATGAAAAAGACCGTGTAATCGTTAAGAGTGATGGTAGTTACACTTACCTTTTACCAGACATTGCTTATCATGCGAACAAATTATCTCGTGGATATACTCATCTAATCGATGTTCTTGGAGCTGACCATCATGGTTACATCGAAAGACTTAAAGCTGCTGTTTCAATGGTTGGTGGTAACTCAGATTTAATTGATATTGAAATCCTTCAAATGGTTAGAGTAATGGAAAACGGCGAAGAAGTAAAAATGAGCAAACGTAGTGGTAAAGCCATTACCCTTGCTGACTTAATCGATGAAGTAGGTAGTGATGCTCTTCGTTATTTCTATGTTGCAAAATCTCTAAGTACACATATGGACTTAGACCTTGATTTAATGAAACAAAAATCAAATGATAATCCTGTATTCTATGCTCAATATGCTCATGCGAGAATCTGCAGTGTTCTAAAGAACTTTGCATCTCTTGGTCATGAATTTAAACCAGTAACTGAGTTTACTCATCTTGATCTAAATGTAACTAAGAGTATTTGTTTATTACTTCTTCAATATCCAAGTGTAATCGAAGAAGTCGCAACAAAACGTATAGTTCATAAGATTACTCATTTTATCAATGAATTATCATACTTACTTCATAGTTACTATAATGATGAAAAGATTATCACCGACAATATTGAAGAAACAATGGAAAAACTTACAATCATTAACGCAATCAAGATTGTCCTTGGTGATGCTCTAAACTTAATCGGTGTAAGTGCCCCTGAAAAAATGTAAAAAAGTAGGTACAAAAGTACCTACTTTTTTTCTATGATTCTTTGTTATTTAATTTTTCCAACATCATTTTTAAGAACACTCCACTTGCTTTTGAGAATACTTGATGTTTTTTCCAAGCAAAAACTAATGTTGAATATAGTGGTGGATTGAGTGGTTTAAAACATAATTTACTGTCACCACTAGTATTAATAATATTATCAAGACCGATTGCATAACCAACGCCTTCTTCAACTAAGATTGAAGCATTAAACAAAAGGTTATAAGTTGCAACAATGTTTAAATTAGTTGGATCTTTTTTGAACCAATCAAATAAATTATTCTTTCTCATGGATTGATCAGATCTAATAAGTGGTTTATCCCACAAATCTTCGGGAGTGATATTCTCTTTTTCTGAAAGTTCACTATCTTTTCTCATCAACACTCCCCAGGTATCTTTTTGAGGGAGATTTACATATTCATATTTAGATAGGTCAACAGGATTTACAAAAATTCCAAAATCAATTAATCCATGATCAAGTTTATCAAGGATGATTGAGGAATCTCCACTGTAAAAATGAAATTTAATGTTTGGGTATAAAGAAATAATCGACTTTGCTACTGAGGCAACAATATCAATGGTTTTACTTTCCCCTCCACCAATATAGATATCTCCACTAATGTCATCTTGAGAAAAAGCAAGTTCGGCATTAGTTTTTTCATATAAGTCTAAGATTTCTTCTGCTCTTTTATATAAAAGAATTCCGGTTTCCGTTAAAGTTATCTTTTTAGTTCCTCTGGTAAATAGAGGCTTACCAATTTCATCTTCTAAATTCTTCATTTGTCTAGAAAGACTAGGTTGGGTAATAAATAATGACTGAGCAGCCTTAAGAATACTACCTTCTTTAACGACTGCAATAAAGTATCTAAGTTCACGTAATTCCATAGCAATCTCCTTTCAATTAATATTATAATTAATAATGATATGCCTGTCAAGCATAGAATACTATAAAATATAGGTATTTGACATATCTAATAAACTATAGTATACTTTTGTTGAAGACATAGATAAGAAGGAATAAGACTAACCTAATGACTAATGTTTCTTATTTAGTCTTCAAAAATTTGCACAAAAGTTGATGGATTAACTTTATAAAGGAGTAAAAGTATGAAAAAAGTAAAATTTGTCCTTTTTCTTTTCGTTACCCTCTTCCTCATATGTAGTTGCTCTTTAAAAAATAAGGATCATCCATCAACTGATGTTCCAAAAAATGAGGTGGAAGAACAAGTGAATACAATCTATTTATATATTAATGACAAAGTCCTAACCGTAGAAATTGAAACAAATGTTGCGACTAAAGCATTACTGGAAAGATTAAATAATTCTGACATAACTTACATTGCTCATGATTATGGAGGATTTGAAAAAACTGGTGATCTTGATAAAAGTCTTCCTACCATTAATTCAAATATTAAAGCCACAACTTTTGATGTTATGCTTTATAATGCAAAAACTTTAGTCATTTTCTATGAAAGCAATACTTGGTCATATACACCTATTGGAAGAATAACTGGAGTAACCAAAGAAGAACTAAAAAAAATTTTAAAAGTAAATCAAGAAAATATAGAAATTACCATCAGTAAGGAGAAAAAATAAAATGAATAAAACATTAAAATCAATTTTGCTACTTATTATCTTATTATTTACATTATCTGGATGTACTACTCAAGCCCCTAGCGATGAGGATAAAAACAATGAAGGCGGAAATACTCCAAACCCCAATGCAACCGAAGTAGTTGTCTATTTTTCATGTACATCAACAACTAAAAACATTGCTGAAAAAATAGGTAACCTTAAAAGTATTCCTGTAATAGAAATTTTACCAAAAGTTCCATATACTGCGGATGACTTAAAATATTATACAAATTGTCGTGCTGACAAAGAATATGCTGATCCAACTTCCAGACCAGAGATTGCGGAAAACATTGATATAAGTAAATATGATGTAATTTATTTAGGTTATCCAATATGGTATGGAGAGGCTCCTCGTATTATTTCTACTTTCCTTGAAAGTTATGATTTTGAAGAAAAAACAATTGTTCCATTTTGTACCTCCGCATCAAGTGGAATTGGAAGTAGTGATAAAAAACTTCAATCTCTAATCTCTGGTGCAACCTGGAAAACCGGAGCAAGTTTCTACAAAAACACATCTAACCAAGAAATCAGTAAATGGCTTGATGAAGTAAAATAACTATATAAATAAAAATACACATTAGATTTGAAATTACTTTCATCTCTAATGTGTTTTTGTTTAAAGTTTAAGGTAATGGAAACTCTTTAATTTTTCTATTCAAGAAACCATAAAGGAAATAAAGCCCCACACAGACTCCAAAAGTTAAAGCTGTCATTATGACAAATACGCCAATTGGAATCAAATTACTTCCTCTAAATAAACGATAATAATCAGGCCATTTTTTAACACCAACGACCATAATTAAATAAACAAGGGAGTAAAAGCTGTTAAAAATAACACTGAACCATGTTGTTTTAAAATCAATATCGTTTGTATTTTCAAAGAATAGGAAATTGTAAATACCAAGTAGTGGACAAATTAAATTAAGTGTTAATCGGTAACTACTAAAGGTACGTGAGAATCCTTCTTTGGGAGCAATAATACATAAAGCAAATATTAAAGTCATTACGCTAGCAGTTACTCCAATAAGTCTTAAGGAAAGACACCAACTTAAAGTTACGGCTCTCGTATCAAGTAAGTTTCTAAACTCCATTACCACCATTACACATGATGTAAGAGCAAGAAAGATCGTTGATAAGACATTCAAGTAACGAAATACATAATAACTTAATGTGCCATTAAGGCTATAATACTTTGTAATCATACCTCCCGTTGCATAAATCGCGCCAACAATAATTAGAAAATTTAAAATTAGTGCAAAAGCGTTATTAATAATTCTTTTCATATTCAATTCCCCTTTTACAATATAATTATATCACAAATTTTAAATAAGTCATAACTTTGACATTTTTTTATCAAAAAAAAGTAATAAAAGTAGAAATTATGAGAAAAAAGTGGTATAATAGTTATACTTTTTTATAAAATCAAGGAGGAAATATGGAAACATTTTTAATGTATTTCTTATTTATTGTAGGTATTATCCTAATAGTTAAAGGTGGCGACTGGTTTGTTGATGGAGCAGTCTGGGTTGCGGAAGTAACAAAGATTCCAAAGTTTATCATTGGTGCTACCATCATTAGTTTAGCTACTACCCTCCCTGAAATCATCGTATCAACGATTGCGGCTATCGATGGCCATCAAATCTTGATCTCAGGAGTTGGTGACTATATAGCTGCCTCTCAAGATAAAGTTGGAATGGCCATTGGTAATGGAATAGGATCAGTTATTTGTAATACTGCTATGATCCTTGCGATAAGTATTATCTTTATGCCAATTGGTGTAAACCGAAAAGACTTTATGCCAAAAGCTCTTTTACTCCTTACCGCTGTAGTGGTGCTATTCATCTTTTCTCTAAATGGTTTATTCTCTATATGGGGAGCCTTTGCTTTATTAATTGTATTTGGTATCTACATATTTGAAAACATTCGTTCGGCTAAACAAAGTGAAAATGAAGAACCAACTGAACTTCCAGATAAATCTAAAAAAAGCATTATTCTCAATATTTCTCGTGTTGTCGTTGGTGCAGCTGCAACCGTCATTGGTTCACAACTCCTTGTTAATAATGGTAGTAAGATTGCTACCTCTTGGGGTGTTTCAGAAGCTATCATCGGAGTTACCATTGTTGCTGTTGGAACCTCACTTCCTGAACTTGTAACGGCGATTGCTTCTATCATCAAAAAACAATCATCAATGTCAGTAGGTAATGTCATTGGTGCTAACGTAATCGATACAACCTTAATCCTTGCATTATGTTCATTCATTTATGGAGGTAAATTACCGGTATCTGCTCAAAACATTTACCTAGATTTCCCTGTCGCAATCCTAGTAACTTTGATTGCGTCAATACCTACCATCATTCAAAAGAAGTTCTCCAGATGGCAAGGTATCTTAATGCTTGTAATCTATATAGCATACTTAGTAATTGTTACCACTAATCTATCATGGTATCTATCACTATTTAAATAACAAAAAATAGGAACCACGTGTTCCTATTTTTCATTATATATAACATAATTATTTATTTTCTTTTTTAATTTTATAACTTTCCATATAATAATAGAACCAAGAGAGAGACCTAATACATAAGCAAGTACACTAACATACCAGGTAGTATGGTTCCAAATGATTGAATAACCAATAATATGACAGTCATAATATGGACTAATAAAAAACATATTAAAGGTATTAGTTAAATGATATTTTTGTTTAAAAAATTCAAAAGTAGCATTCATTAAAATGGCCATCGTTACCACAATCAAGAAAACGTAAACCCCAGGTTCTAGTTCAGTTAAGGATTTACCATAATCCATATTATAGATTAAATAACAAGCAAGACATACCATACTACTATGCCAAATCATTGATTGAAAAGTAATTGATATTTCGGATACAATTACACTACTTGGAAAGATTAAAACGGAAAGTCCACCAAGCATACAAAATGACGATAAATAAACATAAAAAGCATTACGGATTTTACCCTTGGTAAAAGGAGCAATCAAGCAAACATAAAGAGGAGTAGAACATAGTTGAAAAGGAAAGATATTCCAATGATAGCCATTTCTTTCACTAAATACATTATAAAACAATTGTTTATATAGTTCTAAAACAAAGAAAATAAGTCCAAAAATAAAGACCGTTCGATCAATATTTGAATCCTTTTTTCTTGTTATAAGACGTGAAATAATGATGGTTAAAAGAATCACAACGACTTGGAAAGTAATATTTCCTTTAAAATATTCGGTCTTAAAAGAAAAAATATTTTCAAAGAATAACATAATTTAACCATCTCTTAATCTTTATTTTTTTGAATAATGCTTGCATAAAAACTCCTAATTTAGTAATGTTTAAAGATGGTGTGCTTAGAGAGAATCGAACTCTCATCATCAGGATCGGAACCTGTTGCCTTATCCGTTAGGCTATAAGCACATGGGATTATTGTACCATATTTTTAAGAAAATAGCAATCCAAATACATAGGTATAGGTAGGAAATAATTATTTATTAAAAAATAGGTGTAAAAAACTAATGAACTAAAAACCTTGTAAAAATCTGTAAGTTGTGGTATAATAAGTTCACAAATGAGAAACGTAGAAAGAGGTGGATTATGAGTATAAAACAACAAGTTGAAATTGTTAGAGAAAGCTTAAAGGAGTATCCAAACGTAAAAGTAGTTGCGGCGGTAAAGTATTTTGATATTGATAAAACAAGAGAAATAGTTGAAGCTGGAATTACGGATATAGGAGAAAATCGTAAGGATAGTTTTCTTGCAAAATATGAAGCCTTAAAAGACTACAACATTACATGGCATTACTTTGGGGTTATAAAGATACCTCCAAAGCTTAATTCTAGTTTTATTGATGCAATCGACTACCTACATTCTCTTGACTCAATTGACCTTGCAAATGCAATAAACAAAACTAGAAAACGTAAAGAACCATTAAAATGCTTTGTGCAAGTCAATGTTTCTGACAATAGTAATAAATCAGGACTTGATGAAAGTAAAGTAATACCATTTATAAAAAGTTTAGAAAAGTATAAAAAGATTGAAGTTGTAGGTTTAATGACAGTCGCAAAATACACTTACGATGATGATCTATTAATAAGTTATTATGAAATAATGCAAGAATTACAAAAAGAAATTCAAAGTCTAAATTTAAGTTATGCTCCATGTACTGAACTATCAATGGGAATGAGTAGTGACTACAAACTTGCAGTACAACATGGTGCAACCATTGTTAGACTTGGAACTATCTTTACTAAATAGGAGGACAATATGTTTAGTAAAAAGAAAAAAGAAGAAAAACTTGGAACTTCTTTTGATCGCCTTTTGAATTATTGTTTTGTTGTAACAAAATCAATAGATGAACAATTCATTGAATTAGGTGATGTAATAATTCAAAATCGTCCTGTCGCTGTAAATTTTGAAGATATCACTTCAAATTCAGAAATTGATCGTGCTGTTGCTTTTTTATCAGGTGTAACGTACGCCCTTAATGGTGAGACATTCCGTCTTGGTAATAAGACTTTCTTGTTCGCAAGCGAAATAGCCTTAAAAGATGGTACTATTCACTACTATGTTAGTGATGTTGGAAAATAAATAATGGCTACCATTAATGACTTTGTTAAACGTGCTGAAAAATCAGGTTTTGTTTTAACAAGATTTTTAGATACTACGGAATCATCAACCTTAAGAAAAATCAAACATCCTAGTTTAAATGTTTATTTCTTTGGGGGATTAGATGAAACCGAAAGAGTACGTGCAATAATTCTAAATAAAGAAGAAGATGCTCCAACTAAAGTTGAGTATGAAATAGATATAATAAAAATAACCCCAAGGACAATCAATCGTCCGATTACACATCGTCATGTACTTGGAACAATCCTTGCTTTAGGGTTAAAAAGAGATGCTATTGGTGATATTATAATTAATGATCAAGGAATTTTTGTGATGGTTGATCAAAAGTTAAGTACTTTCATTAAAAACAACTTAACAACAATTAACAATGCCTTAGTTGATGCTACCATCTGTGAATTAGATGAAGTAACAATTGAAGAAAAAAAAGAAGAAAGACTAATTAATGTACAAAGCCTAAGGTTAGATGCAACCTTAGCTCATGCTTTAAATATTAGTCGCACCAAAGCATGTGAAATGATTGAAAAAGGTTTAGTTCAAGTAAATCATCTTGAATGTTTAAACCTAAGCTATAATTTAAAAGATAATGATTTGATTAGTGTACGCCATTTTGGAAGAATTGAAATTGTCAATATCGTCAATACCACTAAGAAAAATCGATTAGTCGTAAAAATAATTATTAAACATTAGGAGAAAGACAAAATGAGTGAAAATAGAGATTATAAAGACACCTTATTGATGATGCAAACAGCCTTTCCAATGCGTGGAAATCTAGGTGTTAATGAACTTCCAATTGAAAAGAAATGGGAAGACTTACATATTTATGAAAAAGTATTAAAGAAGAATGAAGGACATGAAACCTTCTTTTTACATGATGGTCCTCCATATGCGAATGGTAGTATCCATGTAGGACATGCTTTAAATAAAATCTTAAAAGACTTTTTAATTAGATATAAGACAATGTCAGGCTTTTATGCTCCATACATGCCTGGTTGGGATACTCATGGACTTCCAATTGAAACTGCACTTACTAAAAATAAAAAAGTAAATCGTAAAGAAATGAGCGTTAGTGCTTTTAGAACTTTATGTGAAAAGTATGCTCTTGAACAAGTTGAAATGCAAAAGACAGGCTTTAAACGTCTTGGTGTACTAGGTGAATGGGATCATCCATACATCACTTTAGACCATCACTATGAAGCTGCTCAAATTCGTGCATTTGGTATCATGGCATCTAAAGGCTTAATCTTTAAAGGATTAAAACCAGTTTACTGGTCTCCATCTAGTGAAACTGCTTTAGCTGAAGCTGAAATTGAATACAAGGATGTTCAAAGTTCATCAATTTACGTTGCTTTCAATGTTGTAGATGGTAAAAATATTTTATCACCTGATTGTGAACTTGTAATTTGGACAACTACTCCTTGGACAATTCCAGCAAACCTTGCTATTTGTGCAGGCCCTGATATTGAATATGTTGTAGTATCTGCTGATAATAGATACTTTGTAGTCGCAAAAGAACTTCTTGAAAATTTTGTCAAGACTGTTGGCTATGACACATATGAAGTAATCAAAGAAGTAAAAGGAACTGACCTTGAAGGTATTACTTATAAACATCCATTATTCAACCGTATTTCCCCAGTAATTCTAGGTGATCACGTTACTCTAGATTCTGGTACTGGCTTAGTACATACTGCTCCTGGACATGGTGAAGATGACTTTATCGTTGGTAAAAAATATGGTCTTGACATTTTATGTCCTGTTGATAGTCGTGGTTACATGACTCTTGAAGCAGGAGAATTCGCTGGAATGTTTTATGAAGATGCTAACAAAGCCATCTTAAAACGTTTAGATGAAGAAAACAAACTATTAAAAGAAATTACAATTACCCACAGTTATCCTCATGACTGGCGTACTCGTAAACCAATTATCTTTAGAGCTACTCCTCAATGGTTTGCTTCAATCAATAACTTTAAAGAAGATATCTTAAAAGCGATTAAAACTGTAAATTGGGTACCTTCTTGGGGTGAAGTACGTCTATCTAATATGATTAAAGACCGTGATGATTGGTGTATTTCTCGTCAAAGAGTATGGGGTGTACCTATCCCAGTATTCTACGCTGAAGATGGTAGTGCCATCCTTGATGAAGATGTAATCAACCATGTTGCAGATTTATTTGAACAATATGGTTCTAATATTTGGTTTGAAGCTGATGCAAGTGAACTTCTACCTAAAGGCTTTACACATAAAGGAAGTCCAAATGGTAAATTCACAAAAGAAACTGACATCATGGATGTTTGGTTTGACTCAGGCACAAGCCACATTGCGGCTTTAAAAGCTCGCTATGGTGTAAGTCAAGCTGATGTTTACCTAGAAGGTTCTGACCAATATCGTGGATGGTTCAATTCAAGTCTATCTACAAGTGTTGCGATTAATGGCTTTGCTCCATACAAGACTGTCATCTCTCATGGTTTTGCCCTTGATGGTGAAGGTAGAAAGATGAGTAAATCTTTAGGTAATACAATTGACCCTCTACAAGTATGTAAAGAATTTGGTGCTGACATCTTAAGACTTTGGGTTGCAAGTGTTGACTACCAAGCAGACTTCAAAATCTCAAAAGATTTAATCAAACAAATCAGTGATTCATATCGTAAGATTAGAAATACTTACCGTTTCTTACTTGGTAACCTATTTGATTTTGATCCAGAAACTGACAGTGTTGCTTATGAAGACTTATCAGAAATCGATCAATACATTTTAATCCGTCTAAATGAAGTTACTCAACAAGTATTAAATTCATATGAAACATATAACTTTGCTGACGTATATCGTAATGTTCTAAACTTTATGAGTAATGAACTTTCTTCATTCTATTTAGACTTCACAAAAGATGTTTTATACATTGAAGAAAAAGACTCAAGAGCAAGAAGAAGCATTCAAACTGTATTCTATGAAACATTAAAATCTTTAGTATGCTTACTTACTCCAATCATTCCTCATACAGCTGAAGAAGTATACAGCTATATGCCAGGTAAAAAAGAAGAAAGTGTTTACTTACTTGATATGCCAAAAGTAAAACACTTTGATAATGAAGTTGCATTAGTTGCTAAATACAATCAATTTATGCTTCTTCGTGATGATGTTTTAAAAGCATTAGAAATTGCAAGAAATGAAAAAGTAATCGGAAAGAGTTTAAATGCGAAAGTATTAATCAACCCTACTCCAAATGTCGCAAAACTAATGTTCTCACTAAAAGTAAACTTTGCACAAGTATTCATCGTTTCTTCATTTGAAATCGTTGGTAACGAATTAAATGGTGAAACTTATGAATCAGGACAAATCGAAGTACAACCAGCAACTGGTGTAACCTGTGAAAGATGCTGGCAAGTAGTTGACCATGTTGATGAAGATGGTCTATGTGAACGTTGTGCAAAAATCATTAAAAAATAAGAAATAATAAATAGAATTAAAACAATTAGTAGTGTTAATAATACTATAGAAAGAGGTACATATGGTTATTCATTTTTTTAAAAATCGTAATGAGAGAATCGATTTTGAAGACCTAATTGACAACTATTTTAATACTCTTGATAACGTTACAATTACAAGTGATGACTCAGAATGTCGAATTACCATTAACATGGTTGATTTCAATTTTGCTTATCATTATTTAATAACTAAACGTTCTCATGTATCAAGTATTTATAAATTAAGTTATGATTACGTAAATGTAAACATGTTAATTGATATACCTCTCAATATTCCTCAATTTTTAATCAAAGCCATCCTTCAACAAGTTGATGAAATGTGTAAACGATTTGGTTTTTCAATCTACTATGAACAACTTGATAATATTCGTGAATTTAGATTCTTTGAAGTCTTTCAATCAGTCTTAAAAGAAAGAAAGAAATACTTTGAAGAAAATCCTGAACTTGAATATTACAAAATACCAGAAGAAAAACTAAATAAAATTTGTATTTATCAAAAGATAATGAAAGATTTACCACATATCGTTAACGCTGATGTGATGAGTAATCCTTACATTGTAATGGTAAACAAAGAAACTGGAAAAGTTGAACTTAGTATTAACTGGCGTGTCGGTGAAGCAACAGTCTTCCCACCAGAGCTTTCATATGTTCATGTTGAAGAAGAAGAAAACTTAATAAATTTAATTCCTATGGATATCTTCATGAAATATATGGCACACTATATGTATGAGATTAAAGATAGCGCATCTGAAATTAAAATGCTTTTCTTGAATCAAAAGTATAGTGCAAAAGCTAGAAAATACTTAAAGAAGATGAAAAAACATCTTGTTTCAAGTTCAAGATTTGAAATCATTAAATTTATTAATTTAATTGAAGAATAGGAGTTAATTATGCAAATAAATAAATTTATCGACCATACATTATTAAAGGCTTTCGCAACCGAAGCTGACATCTTAACACTTTGTGAAGAAGCTAAGAAATATGATTTTAAGAGTGTTTGTGTTAATCCTGTAAATGTAAAACTAGCTAAACAAGCCTTAGAAGGTAGTGATGTTTTAGTATGTACAGTTATTGGTTTTCCTCTTGGAGCTAACACTCCTGAAGTAAAAGCCATTGAAGCTATGACTGCGATAAGAGATGGTGCTGATGAAGTTGATATGGTAATCAACATTGGTAAAGCCAAAGAACATAACTTTGAATATATCAAAAATGAAATAGCTTTAGTTGTTGCGGCATCAACTACTAAATGTGTAAAAGTAATCATTGAAACTTGCTACTTAACTGATGAAGAAAAAGTAGAATGCTGTAAGGCCGCAAAAGCTGCTGGTGCAACCTTTGTAAAAACATCAACAGGATTTGGTACTGGTGGTGCCACTAAAGAAGATGTCAAACTAATGCGTGAAACCGTAGGAAATGAAATGGGAGTAAAAGCAAGTGGTGGTATTAAAAACCTTCATGACCTTGAAACCATGGTTGAAAATGGTGCCACAAGAATTGGAGCATCAAGTGGCGTTGCGATTATGCAAAACCTAGAAAGTGAAAATAACTATTAAAAGGAGACTAAGAAGATGATTGTTAAACCAACACCACATATTGAAATTACCGATACAACTGCTCTCGCAAAAACAATCTTAATGCCTGGAGATCCTTTACGTGCTGAATTTATCGCCAACACCTTTTTAACTGATGTTGTTAAAATTAATAGTGTTCGTGGTATGCTTGGCTTTACAGGATACTATAAAGGAAGAAGAATATCCGTAATGGGTAGTGGTATGGGAATGCCTAGTATTGGAATTTACTCATATGAACTATTCAAATTCTATGGCGTTGAACAAATTGTTAGAATTGGTTCTGCTGGTTCTTATACTCCATCTTTAAATGTATATGATGTTGCTCTTGTTACTGATGCTTATAGTGAATCATCATTTGCTTATGTTCAATCTGGTGATGACACTCACATCATTAAGAGTAATGAAGAACTAAATGAAAAATTAATCAAAATTGCTAAAGAATTAAATATCCCACTTCATCCATGTCGTGTTCACTCTTCTGATGTTTTCTATCATGAAAGTGAAACTTACTGGAAAGAAGTACGTGATAACTACCATTGTGATTGTGTGGAAATGGAGTCTTTCGCATTATTCCATAATGCTAAAGTACTTGGAAAGAAAGCTACATGTCTACTTACCATTTCTGACTCTTTCATTACTCATGAAGTAACTACCTCTGAGGAAAGAGCTAAAAACTTCAAACAAATGGTTCAAATAGCTTTAGAACTTGCTGAATAACCAAAAATAGAGTAGGACCAATCAGGAACTACTCTTTATTTAACCAATAAGGATGAGAGAATATGAAATTAAAAATTAATAATGAAACCATCTATTATGAAAAAACTACCAAATTCAAAAGCATTGCCTTTGGAGTTGAGTTTATCAGTCCATTTTCACTTGAAAAAAGAATGGACTTCGCAATCCTTACTTCGTTAATTAACGAAACTAATGAAGTATTTAAAACTCCTAAAGAACTAGATGACTACTACTATGATAACTATAATCTAGGAATCAGTGTTGGTGTTCGCTTTGAAGGAGAAAATCAAATCATATCTTTTGGTTCTAGTTTTGTTAATCCAAACTTTCTACCTGAAAAAATTGATTTAGTCACAAAAGCTTTTGAACTATTAAATATAACTTTAACAAAACCTTTCTTTACAGAAGAACAAGTCGAAATCAAAAAGAATGCTTTAAAAAATCAATTATTAAATCTAAAAAGTAATAAAGGAAAATACTCCTATTTTCAATTCATTAAATACTTTTTAGATGGTACTCTTACCGTTGATCGTATCAATCAAACAATAGAAGACATTGATAAAGTAACAATTACCTCGCTTTATGCTTGTGCGAAAGAATATCTAACTTATCCTAGAACCTTCTTTATCGCAGGGGACATTGATCAAAAAACGGTTGAAGAAGGAGTAATGAAGCTTCACTTACCAAAAGTTGATGAAAGAATCAAACTTGGCTCCTTTGTTGAGAAGTTCCCTCAAAAAGAAAACCAAGAAACCATCAAAATTGAAGATAGTGCTAGTAAAACTTCCTTCCTTTATATGGGCTATGAAAGTGACATTGATATCTATTCACCTGATATCAAGGCCTTAACCATTCTTTGTTACCTTCTTGGTGGTGGTACTTTATCAGAATCCTTCAAAAGAATCAGAACGGAAATGAGTCTATGCTACTATGTAGATTGTATCAAACTACCAAAGAATAACGCTATCTACCTTGAACTTGAAACCTCAAGAGAAAACTATGAAGAAGTAGTAAAAACCATTAAAGATATTATTAATGATGCGAAAAACGGCATTATCAATGAAGAAAACTTAGAAATCTTAAAAAATGAGATAATCGCCAACATTGACCGTGATAACGACTACCTTGATCGTATCCGTGATGACATCAAATGTGAAATCATTGGATTACCGGTTTATTCATTAGAAGAAAGAAAAGAAATAATCAAAAACATCACGAAAGATGATTTAACAAGAGTTGCTAAAAAACTTCGTCTTGATACGATTTATTTCTTAAGGGGTGAATAAAATGGAAAAATTTACTCATGAACGCCTAAAAGAAACCTACTTTAAAGAAATATTAAAAAATGGATTAACTGTTTATTTGTACCAAAAACGTGATTTTTCAACCACTTGTGGTTACATGATTACTAAATTTGGTTCAGATGATATTACCTTCATTCCAAATGGGGAAAAAGAATATTATACTGCTCCACTTGGAATTGCTCATTTTCTTGAACATAAACTATTTGAATCATCTACAGGAATTGATGCTTCAACAATGTTTGATAGCCTTTGTGCAAGCTGTAATGCTTATACCACAAATGATCGTACCGTCTTTTACTTTTCAACCACTAAAAATGAATATAAATGTGTTGAAACCTTAATTGACCTTGTTCAAATGCCATATTTTACTGATGAATCAGTAGAAAAAGAAAAAGGCATTATCATCCAAGAAATCAATATGCATAAAAATAGAGCAGGAAACCATCTTTATATGAATCTTCTTGATAACTTATATTTTAACCTCCCTTGTAAAAATGATATTGGTGGAACCGATGAATCGGTAAACTCCATTACCAAAGAAGATTTATATAAAACCTACAATACCTTTTATCAACCATCAAATCTAGCCCTTGTGATAGTAGGAAACTTTGAACTTGATAAGATGATTGATGTAATCACCAAAAAAGAAGAAACCTTAGGTGACATTACCCCTAAGAAGATTGAAAGAAAAATCTATGATGAACCAACAAAAATCGTAAATGAAGATACAACCTCCCACTTTGATGTTACCATCCCTAAGGTTGGTTGTGCCATCAAAATTGACATGCATAACTTTGATAAAATTAGACATTTCAATGATAACATGTACATTGACTACATCTTAGATTATTACTTTGATAATTCATCAGATTTTGTTCAACATCTTAAGAAAAATAACATCATCAGTGGATCTTTAAGTTATGATGTTGATTACACTAATGAATATTATGTAATCACCTTAACTGCTGATGTAAATGAAAATAACATTGATACTTTCAAAACTGAATTAAACCAAGAACTAGAAAAACTAAGAAACACCAAGTTTGATGAACTTGCCTTCACAAGATTCAAAAAATCAACAATTGCTTATAATATTGAAAAATATAATTCATTAGTTTATATTGCGGAAACAATATGTAATTTGTATATGCGAGATATTGAATTATTTGAAGGAAGCGACCTAAAAGAACAACTAACATATGAAGAATGTGATGAAAGAAGACAAAAATTCAAAAAAGAAATGACAACATTTCATACTGTCTTACCACTAAAGTAAGGAGAACCTATGGAAACACTAAAAAATTATCTAAAAAGCTTAACAATTGTAATTATCATAGATATTATCGGAATCATCACTGGTCTTTTATGTATAACCTTTTCCATTGGATGTCTAATAAACATTAAACAAGATGCTATAGAAGCATCCCTTGTTTTATTTTTCATTGGTTTAATTTGTCTTATTGGTAGCTTAATCTTTTTTATACCATCTGTTAAAATAAAACAAATGATTTATAAAAGTAGATACTCAAAAATAGTTCAAGATAAATTTCTTTGTTTTATGGCTAAACCAATATTAATCCATGACTATCTGCATATAGGAAGTACTAGACCAGACATTATTGGAGTTAAACTATACACCAAAAATGAACAAAACAAAGTACTAACATATTACTATATCTTTGATAATCCAATTAACTATAAACAAAGAAATAAATTCAGCCCATTACTATTTAATGGTGTTATTTATTGTAATCTTTATGAAGATACAAAACTAATAAATTCACTTCATGTTGAATAGACAAAAAACTTACAAAACATGGCTCTCTAAAGTTTTTTGGGGATTTTGGGGAGAATAGATATTACTTAAAAAAACAAAAAAACTTTTTTGGGGAGA